>NZ_KB891576.1:600000-760556 GCF_000373485.1 Dasania marina DSM 21967 | reverse complement strand
AGCCCCGTACACGAAAGCGATAGTTGACGCATTAAGTAGGTCGGGACACGTGATATCCTGATTGAAGATAGGGGGACCATCCTCTAAGGCTAAATACTACTAACTGACCGATAGTGAACCAGTACCGTGAGGGAAAGGCGAAAAGAACCCCGGAGAGGGGAGTGAAATAGNTCCTGAAACCGTGTGCGTACAAGCAGTGGGAGCAGACTTGTTCTGTGACTGCGTACCTTTTGTATAATGGGTCAGCGACTTAATGTCTGTAGCAAGCTTAACCGTATAGGGGAGGCGTAGGGAAACCGAGTCTTAATAGGGCGTCATAGTTGCAGGCATTAGACCCGAAACCCGGCGATCTACCCATGGCCAGGTTGAAGATTGAGTAACATCAATTGGAGGACCGAACCCACGTATGTTGAAAAATGCGGGGATGAGTTGTGGGTCGGAGTGAAAGGCTAATCAAGCCGGGAGATAGCTGGTTCTCCTCGAAATCTATTTAGGTAGAGCGTCATATCTTACCCGCGGGGGTAGAGCACTGTTTGGGCTAGGGGGTCATCCCGACTTACCAACCCCATGCAAACTCCGAATACCGCGGAGTACAATTATGGCAGACACACGGCGGGTGCTAACGTCCGTCGTGGAGAGGGCAACAACCCAGACCGCCAGCTAAGGTCCCTAAATACTATTAAGTGGGAAACGATGTGGGAAGGCTCAGACAGCTAGGAGGTTGGCTTAGAAGCAGCCATCCTTTAAAGAAAGCGTAATAGCTCACTAGTCGAGTCGGCCTGCGCGGAAGATTTAACGGGGCTAAATAGTATACCGAAGCTGCGGATGCGTGCATTTATGTACGCATGGTAGAGGAGCGTTCTGTAAGCCTGCGAAGGTGAACTGAGAAGTTTGCTGGAGGTATCAGAAGTGCGAATGCTGACATGAGTAACGATAATGGGAGTGAAAAACTCCCACGCCGGAAGACCAAGGTTTCCTGCCCCATGCTAATCAGGGCAGGGTTAGTCGGCCCCTAAGGTGAGGCTGAAGAGCGTAATCGATGGGAAACAGATTAATATTTCTGTACTTCTTATAACTGCGATGGAGGGACGGAGTAGGCTAGGCTAGCGCGGCGATGGTTGTCCGCGTTTAAGGTTGTAGGCAAGTGTCTTAGGTAAATCCGGGACGCTCCCTTTAGTGGGAATGCTGAGAGCTGATGACGAGTGTCTCTTTGAGACATGAAGTAGTCGATGCCATGCTTCCAAGAAAAGCTTCTAAGCTTCAGGTTATGAGGAACCGTACCCCAAACCGACACAGGTGGTCAGGTAGAGAATACTAAGGCGCTTGAGAGAACACTGGTGAAGGAACTAGGCAAAATGGTACCGTAACTTCGGGAGAAGGTACGCTCCCTCTGGTGATCGGATTTACTCCGTAAGCTGAGGGGAGTCGAAGTGACCAGGTGGCTGCAACTGTTTATTAAAAACATAGCACTGTGCAAACACGTAAGTGGACGTATACGGTGTGACGCCTGCCCGGTGCCGGAAGGTTAATTGATGGGGTTATCTTCGGAGAAGCTCTTGATCGAAGCCCCGGTAAACGGCGGCCGTAACTATAACGGTCCTAAGGTAGCGAAATTCCTTGTCGGGTAAGTTCCGACCTGCACGAATGGCGTAATGATGGCCACGCTGTCTCCACCAGTGACTCAGTGAAATTGAATTTGCGGTTAAGATGCCGTATACCCGCGGCTAGACGGAAAGACCCCGTGAACCTTTACTATAGCTTCGCAGTGGACTTTGAAATGTTTTGTGTAGGATAGCTGGGAGGCTTTGAAGCTGTGTCGCTAGATGCAGTGGAGCCAAACTTGAAATACCAGCCTGATCATTTTGAGGTTCTAACCTAGGTCCATTATCTGGATCGGGGACATTGTGTGGTGGGTAGTTTGACTGGGGCGGTCTCCTCCTAAAGAGTAACGGAGGAGTACGAAGGTGCACTAATCACGGTCGGAAATCGTGAGGTTAGTATAATGGTACAAGTGCGCTTGACTGCGAGACTGACAAGTCGAGCAGGTACGAAAGTAGGTCATAGTGATCCGGTGGTTCTGTATGGAAGGGCCATCGCTCAACGGATAAAAGGTACTCCGGGGATAACAGGCTGATACCGCCCAAGAGTTCACATCGACGGCGGTGTTTGGCACCTCGATGTCGGCTCATCACATCCTGGGGCTGAAGCCGGTCCCAAGGGTATGGCTGTTCGCCATTTAAAGTGGTACGCGAGCTGGGTTTAGAACGTCGTGAGACAGTTCGGTCCCTATCTGCCGTGGGCGTTAGAAAATTGAGGAAAGCTGCTCCTAGTACGAGAGGACCGGAGTGGACGAACCCCTGGTGTTCCGGTTGTATCGCCAGATGCATTGCCGGGTAGCTACGTTCGGACAGGATAACCGCTGAAAGCATCTAAGCGGGAAGCCCCTTCCAAGATTAATTTTCTCTGGAACTTTAAGTTCCCTGTAGGGCCGTTGAAGACTACAACGTTGATAGGCTGGGTGTGTAAGCGTTGTGAGGCGTTGAGCTAACCAGTACTAATTGCCCGTGAGGCTTGACCATATAATTAAGTAGTTTACTGCCTACTATATGAGACAAGAACAGACGATGAGTGTAAAAACTCCGCTCGAAAGAGCAANGCCGGATCGTACATAGATTCGCACAAGAGATTTCAGTGTAACCTCTGTTAAAGAAAGGTTGTTATC
Source organism: Dasania marina DSM 21967 (assembly GCF_000373485.1). NCBI lineage: Bacteria > Pseudomonadati > Pseudomonadota > Gammaproteobacteria > Cellvibrionales > Spongiibacteraceae > Dasania > Dasania marina. The sequence goes on along the minus strand of NZ_KB891576.1, from coordinate 757,834 downwards.
AGCTTATTTATCGCCCTATTTGGAATAGTGAACTAGGCAGTACCTCTGGTACCTAAGACCGAAACACATCCAAGCCAGTTTTCCTGGCGACCATAGAGACATGGTACCACCTGATCCCATACCGAACTCAGAAGTGAAACGTGTCATCGCCGATGGTAGTGTGGGGTTTCCCCATGTGAGAGTAGGTCATCGCCAGGATTGATTTTAAAGCCCCAGTAGGTATTCCTGCTGGGGCTTTTCTTTGTGTGCTTCGTAGGCAGTCAGCGGCTGGCGATAAGAGCCTGCCCCACGCAGTGCTTTGGGTACCAACGGTCACAGCCAATGGCCAATACGCTATGCGGGCCACGCTGAGCGCTCGCTACGCTCGCGGACTGGATCCTCGCTAGGATTAAAATTAAATAGCCACTGTGTTACACGGGCTACACTGACACCCCGTTCGCTTGCTGGACGGGGTTTTTTATTTTACGCCCGTTGATCTTCTGCCCCGTTATACCCAAAGCACTTCGTGGGGCACGCTGAGCAAGCCATAGGCTTGCCATGTGTACCCAAAACATTCCTTGCAGTCATGGGCAGGCCCACGACCCATGCACCGTAGGTGCGGAGGACGGGGAGCCAAAGGCTTCGCGTAGCGATTGCAAGCATTGCTTGCAACCCAAAGTAGGTAGCCACAACACTCCCTTCGGTCATGGGCTAGGCCCTCACACTCTCAGAACAATATGAACACAAATAAGCTGGGGCTTTTCTTTTTTATCTCGGTAAAGATGAGTGGTATCCGTTTACAGTCCTATGATTTTTCTCCCGTTACAATCTGGCAGCCCACCTGAATAAAGCATTCCCGCAAGCAAGATTTATTAAACACTAAAATTCCAGGAACACTTTCCTCTGCTAGCCTTATTAATATTTATTGTTTTTTAAATTTGTTACCATTGCCGGTTCTAGACCTATGCTTTTAATAAAAGAGAATAATAATGCGCGTTTCTAGTTGTAGTATCTTATTGATTATTAGTGTTTTTTCGCTGTTGTTAGCGGCTTGTGGATCCTCTGGGTATAAAACAGACCCTGAACAGCCTTTGGCTGTTGTGCTGCCGACTAAGGCTGATTTTTTTAACGATGTGATGGCTGATGGATCTAGTGGCCCCAAGTTGGTGCGCTTACCAGCCGCTAGTTTCGTGATGGGCTGCGAGCAGGCGGGGGATTGCTATGATGATGACCGGCCGCTGCGCTTGGTGGCTATTCCCAATGGTATATCTTTAATGCTGCACGAGGTGAGCTTTACCCAATATGATGCCTTTGCCAAAGCGACTCAGCATGAATTACCTGATGACAAAGGTTGGGGTCGAAATGATAGACCGGTGATTAATGTTAGCTGGGATGATGCCGTTGCCTACAGCCAGTGGTTATCAGCGCAAACGGGTCAAAATTATCAGCTACCTACCGAGGCGATTTGGGAATATGCGGCCAGAGCGGGTACAACTAGCGCGTTCTTTTTTGGCAATGACATTACCCAATTATGTACTTATGCCAATGTCGCCGACAGTAGCGAGGCGAAAGATAGGCAAGGCAAGCCTCTAATAGCCTGTAACGATGGTGTAGGGCGCAGTACTACGCAGGTGGGCAGTTACCAGCCCAACGCTTTTGGCCTCTATGATATGTATGGCAATGTACGTGAATGGGTGCAAGATTGTTATCACGATAATTATCGTAATGCGCCGGTAGATGGCAGTGCCAGAGTTGATGATTGTAATACTGAAGAAATGGTACTGCGTGGTGGTGCCTGGTTTAGTTTTCCTTGGATTAACAGTTCATTTACTCGGCAAAGTACACCGGCCTACGCCACCAGTTTTTCGGTGGGATTTCGATTAATGCGTATTGAACGATAGGCCGTTATTTACCGCGCTATTTCTAGTACAATACGCGGCATAATTTTACTTTGTGTTAGCAGTTTTGCGTGATCCCGGAGCCTGTATGAGCAAGTCGCCACTAATAATTTTTGATACCACCTTGCGTGATGGTGAGCAAAGCCCTGGGGCTTCGATGACCAAGGATGAAAAAGTCCGCATCGCCAAAATGCTGGAAAAAATGCGGGTGGATGTTATAGAAGCGGGTTTCGCCATTGCCAGCCCCGGCGATTTCGATGCCGTGCAGGCGGTGGCCCAAGCCGTTAAAGATAGTACTATTTGTAGCTTGGCTAGAGCCAACAGCAAAGATATAGAGCGTGCCGGTGAGGCACTTAAAGGTGCTAATAGTGCTCGTATACATACTTTTATAGCTACCTCGCCCATACATATGGAATATAAGCTGCGCATGCAGCCCGACGCGGTAGTCGAGCGCGCAGTTCAGTCAGTTAGGCAGGCTTGTACTTATACCAACGATGTAGAGTTTTCCTGTGAAGATGCCTCGCGTTCGGAGTTTGATTTTCTTTGTCGTATTATTGAACAAGTCATCAACGCCGGTGCCACCACCATCAATTTACCCGATACTGTAGGCTATGCTGAGCCTGCCCAGTACGGTGAATTAATTGCGCGTTTACTTAACGCCATTCCCAATGCCGATAAAGCTATATTTTCTGTGCACTGTCACAATGACTTGGGCTTAGCGGTATCGAATTCCTTATCAGCAGTGATGAAGGGTGCGCGACAAGTGGAATGTACTATCAATGGCTTAGGTGAACGTGCGGGTAACGCAGCGCTGGAAGAAATTGTGATGGCGGTACGTACCCGCGCCGATATATTCCCGGTTGTAACAAATATTGATATTTCACAAATAGTGCCCATCTCACGGCTAGTATCGTCTATCACTGGTTTTGCGGTACAGCCCAATAAAGCCATAGTAGGCGCCAATGCCTTTGCTCACGAATCAGGCATACATCAAGACGGCGTATTAAAACATAGGGAAACCTATGAAATTATGCGTGCCGAAGATGTAGGCTGGAACACCAATAAATTGGTGCTGGGTAAACACTCAGGCCGCGCTGCGGTAAAAGCGCGTTTTAGCGATTTAGGTGTTAGCTTTGACGATGAAAAAGTATTTAATGATGTATTCGCTAAGTTCAAAGACTTAGCCGATAAAAAGCACGAGATATTTGATGAAGACTTACAGTCTTTGGTTTCTGATACAAGCAATGAAAACGCCCAAGAAAAATATAAACTGCTTAGCCTAGATGCAAGATCACAGTCTGGCCATAAACCCGTTGCTGATTTACGTATCGCAATAGACGGTAAAGCCGTGGACTGTCACAGTGAAGGCGATGGCATAGTTGATGCGACATTTAAAGCCATAGAAAGCGTAGTTCACAGCGAATCTTCTTTGTTACTGTATTCGGTTAATGCGGTTACTCAAGGCACTGACTCTATAGGTGGTGTTAGTGTGCGCTTGGAAAAAGATGGCGTTATTGTTAACGGTCTGGGTTCAGATACCGATGTGATGGTGGCTTCGGTTAAAGCCTATTTAGATGCACTTAATTTATTAGACGCAGGTGTGCTTAAAGCGCACCCACAGAAAGGCATTTAATGAACGAATTACACCGGCAAGCTTATTTAGATGCTATGGGCGTAGACAGCTACTTCCCTCGAGCGACCTTGGCCGGTGCCTTAGCTTCGCCTATCTGCTTATTGCCAGAGGTAACGTCAACCCGCCCTGAGTCGGCTGTAGTTGCTGGCGCTAATGTTGCGCTCAGTCGGCCTGTAACCGGTACAGCCGCGAAAGATGTGATGGCTAGCATAGGCTTGTTAGATACAAGCAAACTCAAAGCCGCTAGGCCGCAGTTGGCCGTGCAAACAGTAGAGCCTGTTATTACCGGCAAGCAAGCCGTGCCGCACTTTTCATTAATGGTGATGGCGTCGGCTCATTTTGTGCTAATTGCTGAGAACATCGCCGGCCAGCAGGCGCAAGATTATCAGCAAATGTTAGCGAATATTACTTTGGCTTTAGGTGATAGTCAGCAACCAGTTTATTTGCCTTTTAGCTGGCCCATGATTAACAGTGCGGCGGTCGATCAAAGCGCTGCGGTTGCGCGTATGGCCTTAGCTGCATTTTTAAAAGAACATGTAGCTAATCGCACCGCAGTCATTTTTGGTCCTGCTGCGCAATACCTCCAGTTAGAAGATACTATAGGCCAGTTAACTAATGTGCCATCTTTAGGCTGCCCTGCATTGATCACCGCGTGTGCGGCCAAGGCTTATGCCCAGCCTGAACGTAAGCGTGAGCTGTGGCAGCATTTAGCGCCTCTGCGATTAGCACTATAGTGTCGACGGAAGCCTTAGCAACTAGACCCATGCTATTAGCGGATGCAGCGAGTGTGGCGACTCTTAATAAATCAGCAACCCCTTACCCTTGGTCAGAAAGTCATTTTATTGAAAGTATTAATAGTCACGATTGCCAGCTGCTTATGGATAATGATCGGCTAGTGGGTTTTATTGTGCTGCAGCACAGTTGCGGCGAAAGTTGTTTACTGAACATGGCCATACACCCCGACTACCATCAACGCGGCTATGCCCATTATTTATTGGGTTATGGTTTACAACGTTGTGTGCGTGAGCAGTCTAGCCAGTGTTATTTAGAGGTTAGGGCATCGAATAGTCCAGCGATCGCCTTATATACTAAGTTGGGTTTTAGTGATGCGGGCCAGCGTAAAAATTATTATCCTACTGCGCAGGGCTATGAGCACGCGCTAATTATGATTAAAGCACTGACATGCAGTGCTGGAGAAAAAATATGAACGTTGTTGAATCGCAGTGGTGGATTATTGACTTGCCGCCAGAATGGCAAGCTGAAGAAGATGAAGAAACCATACTTATTAGCGATGAGGATGGGGTGGGTGAAATTGCTATTACTACCTTAGAAAAAACCGATGGCGCGGTTAGCGATCAAGAATTACGAGAGTTTAGCTTAGAGGTAGAACAGCAGTTTGGTGCTGGCCAAGTCGTAGAGTTGGCAGAGTTACAAGGTTATTACTATAGCTATGATGACGATGGCGATGCGGTAAGAGATTGGTATTTACGTTGCGATAATTTAGCCTTATTAATTACCTATTCTTGTGCGCAGGATAACGCCGGTATGGATGACTCCGCCGTCAACGAAATATTGAACACCCTGTTTATTAAAAAACCTGAGCAATAGTCTTGTGTGAAAAAACGGTGCGAAGCTACTGTCCAGCAGTCCAGGCTATATACTCGTCATAGGGTATGGGCCGGGATAAATAATAGCCTTGGGCAAAGTCACAATTCAATAATTTAACCAAAGCTAACTGCTCTAAGGTTTCTATACCTTCGGCAACAATGCTGAGTTCAAAGGACTTTGCTAGGCTGACGATTAATTCTACTATGCGCCTATCCGCTGAATCATTGGTCATATTATCAATAAAGGAGCGGTCTATTTTTATTTCGTTGGCTGGTATATGTTTAAAATAGGCCAGCGATGAATAGCCGGTGCCAAAGTCATCAATAGAAATCCGTACCCCTAGATTCTGCACTTTCTTTAGATTGTTAAATCCTGATTCTTTATCGCCAATAATAGCGCTTTCGGTAATCTCTATGGTTAATTTATCGGGGTCTGTGCCCCATATATTTAATGCATTTTCGATTATGTGGGGTAGTTCAGGTGAGTCGATAATATCGGCGGAGACATTGATGGCAATGCTGGGTGTGGCAGCATTGGGCCAAGCTTTTTGATGACGCAAGGCCGTGTTTAGTACCCACTGAGTAAGCTCTATATTTAAACCTAGGCGTGCACATAGTGGTAAAAATTGATCGGGGGGAATCATGCCTCTGGTAGGATGCTTCCAGCGCAGTAAAGCCTCGGCTTGACTGGTGTTGGGGTTATTGATATTGATTTTTGGTTGGTAATAAAGCTCTAATTCGTTTTCATGTAGGGCAGTCTTAAAGTCATTGAGTAAAGAAAGATCCGAGTGGCCAAATAGTTCTGTTTTAATATCGGCAATATGAAACGGTAGGTTTTGTGATTTTGCTTCCGATAAAGAATGCTCTGTTACTAGTACTAATAGGTCGTGATCTGACGCTAGGTTGGTTGCTGAGGCCCCTATGTTAACCGAGATCAGGATTTTTTGTTGATCATAGATGAAAGGCACTTTTAGTGCTTCCGCGATACGGTTGGCGGATAAACTAATAAAGTTGGGACCTTTTAAGTGAGGGACGATAATGGCGAATTCATCGTTGCCCAACTCAAAAACAAGCTTAGGGTTTTTACTGTTTTCTTTTAAAATTTCAGCAACGTGCTGTAATAGTTTGTCACCGCACTCATAACCATAAGCTCTGTTAATGGTTTTAAAGTCGCGTATATCGATTAAGAGTAAGCCCAGCCAGCTATTATCATTGAGGTTGTCGCTAAGAAATTTAATGCTATTAAATAATTTTGAGCGGCTATCATTTCTATTGGTATTAATCATGGTCGGTGACTTATTATCATTATAAATTTAGATCTTCTAAGTGCAGATTATAGCTGCCAGGTTCTAAGCTTTCGACGATATCTAGGGCTTGCCCTGTTTCATCATGGGTTACTGTGAGTAAATCAATAACTTTAAAGGTGTGCAGCGGATGTTTGTCTCTATCGAGTAGTTGGATTATTTTAGGGCGTAAACGGCGTGTTCGATATTCGGCTAATACTACCCCCACTTCACCGCTGCTAAGCTCTACTAGCGTGCCGGCAGGGAATATGCCTATCGCTTGAATAAATTCTTCAATCAGCTCTGACTGAAAAGCATGTCCGCGCCAGTCATAAAGTTTTTTGATGGCAGTGACGGGTGAGATAGCTGGGGCATAAGGCCGGGTTGAGGTAATAGCATCATAGCAGTCAGCAATGGCGGCTATGCGCGCGAAAATGGGAATGTCATCACCTTTTAAGCGATGAGGGTAGCCCGTGCCATCGTAGCGCTCGTGATGATAGGCGATGATATCTTTAATGGTGTTGTTAATGCCGCCGCTTTTAATGACTTTTTCTAAGCCCAAGGGTACATGAGATTGTATCAGGGTAAACTCATCATCAGTGAGCCTGCCTTGTTTATGAATAAGCTCGCTAGGCAAAAACATTTTGCCTATATCAAATAAGGTGACACCTATGGCCAGTGTTTGTAAATCGGCTTTAGGTAGGCCTAGGTGGCGCCCCAAGGCGACTGCCCATATAGAGGCTGATATGGCATGTTGATAGGTGTAGTCGTCACTCTTGCGCAGACGGGTTAGCCAAATACAGGCATCGGGATTGCGTATAATGCTGTTCACCATAGGTGTGATGGCTAGCCTGACCTCTGCTATATCTATGGGGGCGTGTTGGTGAGCATTGTTAAAAATACTAGAAACTGTATGGGTGAAGGTTTCCAATATAGGGCGGGCTTTTCTTAACTCTACATCTATGCTGTTGCTGTCGCTATGTGAACGCAGTTTTCTGTGGGGGAATAGTTGTCTAATGGTTTCTTTATTACAGCCTTTAGCTGCTGCTAGGTCTTTAGCCTGGCTAATGCTGGCCGCAGTATCAATATAAACAAATAAGCAGTATTTGCCTATGTCTTCTATATCTTGCTCGTTGGTAATTAAAAAGCCCTGCATAAGAAAAGGGGTTTCTATCCACGGCCGGTCCAGAGATGAAACATACATGCCTGGTTTAAGTTCGCCTATGAGCAATTTTTTTGGAGCAATCGATTTTGGCATGTAGTTTTGGTTGATTGAGTGAGTTGTATTTACCTAAAGCTTGCTTATCGGTAAACGAAGCACGTTTAATGGTTGCCCAAAAGCGTATTGTTGTACGTTACTTACCCATTGTTGGTAAGGCATCATCGGGTAGTCATTGTCGCGTATAAAATGGAGAAACTTTAATGTTTTGAACGCATCAAACCATACTGTTAAGTGCTGTAAACGCTGCTGGCTACTTTTACCGTGACGGTAAGTATGGCTTAGCGCTTTCGATATATCAAAATGATTCAACGCTTTTTCTAATAATGCATTATCCACGGCAGGATCGGTAATGCTATTAAGTGCTGCATTGATATCATCAGTATGGGTGAGCAGAGCTATTATTGTTAGCGCCGCTCGTAAATAGTGGAAAATAGCCGGGTGATAAAATGGCATGGCAGCGTAGTCGCCACTGTCGATAATCTGTTGCACGGCGGGGCCTGTGCCAAAGGGTACACGGCTAGAGGCGCGGCTAAGAATAGCGATAGAGGGCTGTTGTAGGCTGGTGATGGCGGCTGTTTTCGCTAATTTATTCAATAGATAAAAGTCTTCTGCCCCGGCGCGTTTAGGGAAGCCTCTAACCTGCGCATAGTGTTTATAGTTAACCGCCATAATACTGCCCAAGGTGTGGTAGGCATAAGGTGAGCCTGCCCAGCTTAACCCGGCCACATAATAGGTCAGCGAGAGCTCATATAGCTGGGTGGCTGTATGCACATAGTCCTGTTCGCCAGCTATATGCTGATAGGCAAATAATATGGCTGCGCTTTTAGTGCTATCGACCGTATCGCAGCTGGAAAAATAATCTTCAGGTAGGCGCGCATCGGCATCGGTATTCGCTATCCAGGGGCGCTGTATTTGCTGCCTTGCTATGAGTTGGCAGGCGATATCATTGGCTATTTTTCTGGCTAGGCCTACCCCTTGCCGCTGAGGGATGGGAGGGCCGTTAAGACAGCGATCTATCACCAATAAGCCGCTGTGATTAGCCAGTGCGTGGTAGCGCAACAACTGATTGCTGCTTTGCCAGTCGGGGCTGCCTAGTGGTGCTATGAGTTGCTGTGCCCACTGGCTGTGGTTGTCTGTATCGGGCCGGTTTAGTACCACTAGTAATAGGCAATGTTGTTGCTGGGCGGCAAATTGGCAAAAATACGCTAGCGACTCACTGCTTTCGCGATACATGGGTATGGCTAGGCAGTAATTAAACAGCGGTGTAAATCCGTCCAACCATTGCGATTCGGGCTCAGCGTAGTGCTGTAAGTATTTGGCAATGGCTGACATGGTTTTAATGTAGGGCCGCGCGGTGGGGTAGTGCTTTGACTATCTCGGCCTCTATGGCGATCAGTTCAGCTAGGCGGATATCGACCTCAGCCTTATCAAAATAGAGATAGGCTAGGTCTACAAACAAGCCCTCGTGGCGCTGTTCGGAGCGGCTAATAGCTACATAAAAGGTTTTTAGCTTACCCGGCTGCAAGGCGTCAGCAATAAGGCCAAAGCGCTCGGCGCCACGGGCCTCGATAATGGCACCCACCAGCATGCGGTCGAGAAAATACTCCTCTTTGCCACGCCTAAAGGCTGTGCGGAACTCGTTAACATAGGGGTCTTTCCCGTCTTTATCAGCTTGGCCACCACGCTCGTGCACCAGCTTGATAACCTCGCGAAAATGGGTCATCTCCTCTATGGCTAGATCGGCCATGGCGTGTACTAACTCTATCTTGTCGGGGTAGTGGGAGAGCATAGACATCGCCATACCGGAGGCCTTTTTCTCGGCAGTGGCGTGATCGAGTAAAAAACGATCAAAGTCGGCGAGAACCGTGGCAGTCCATTCGGCAGGGGTTTGATAGGCTAAATTTACTTTGCTCATAAGGGGTCGAATACTACCAATAGTTGAGGGTTAAATAGCCGTTATTATACCGTTGTGCAGACCGAATGTTTTACTCTTATCAGATAAAAACAGGCTGGCTATGTGTCGCTAGCAGTTTATAATACCGCTCATTTATTATCAGACTACTCCTATCAAGGGCCTATTATGATTATCAAGCCACGCGTACGCGGTTTTTTGTGTGTTACCACTCACCCCACTGGCTGTGCAGCCAATGTTAAGCGCCAAATTGATTATGTAACAGCCAATGGCCGCATAGAAAACGGCCCTAAAAAGGTACTAGTGATAGGGGCATCTACCGGTTACGGCTTGGCCTCACGTATTACCGCAGCCTTTGGTAGTGGTGCAGCCACCTTGGGTTTGTTTTTTGAGAAAGAAGGCACAGAGAAAAAAACAGGCTCAGCGGGCTGGTATAACTCGGCAGGCTTTCATCACTATGCCGAAGCCGAAGGCCTATACGCCAAAAGCATTAATGGCGATGCGTTCTCTGATGAGATTAAGCAAAAAACCATAGACGTTATTAAAGAAGACTTAGGCCAAGTGGACCTAGTGGTATACAGCCTGGCCTCGCCAGTGCGTAAGCACCCTAAAACCGAGGTGCTGCACAGGTCTACCTTAAAGCCCATAGGCCAAGATGTGGTGCAAACCGGTATTGATACCGATAAAAACCTATTAAAGCAATTTACCATTGAGGCTGCCAGCCAAGAAGAGATAGATAACACCGTAGCGGTTATGGGCGGCGAAGATTGGCAGATGTGGATAGATGCCTTAGATGAGGCGGGTGTTTTGGCGCCGGGCGCGAAAACCACCGCTTACACCTACTTAGGGGACCAAATTACCCAAGATATCTACTGGGATGGCACTATAGGTGCGGCCAAAAAAGATTTAGATAAAAAAGTACTTTCTATACGTAAAAAGCTAGCCGCCCATGGTGGTGATGCTCGGGTATCGGTATTAAAAGCCGTGGTCACCCAAGCCAGCTCAGCCATTCCTGTTATGCCACTTTATTTAGGTTTACTGTTTAAAGTGATGAAAGAGGAAGGTACGCACGAAAACTGCATAGAACAAATCGACTTGCTGTTCCGCGAAAGCCTTTACGGCGATACCCCGCGGCTTGACGAAGAAGGCCGCTTACGTGCCGACTACAAAGAATTGTTGCCGGAAATACAGCGTAAAGTTGAGGGCCTATGGGCGCAAATCAATGATGAAAACCTATTCGAAATCAGTGATATGCAGGGCTATAAAGACGAGTTTTTAAAATTGTTTGGCTTCGGTTTTGATGAAGTAGATTACGAATCCGATGTGGACCCCGTAGTACCGATTAAAAACGTAGTATAAGCAAAGGCAAAAGAAAGGCAGCATACGCTGCCTTTTTATTGTGATGAGAAACAGACTGCTGTGAAATCTATTGTTGCCGGTGAATGCGTACAGCTGTCAAAGCTGGTGCGACGTATTACGGCCCCTAATCCTGGCGTGATGACTGGGCCGGGCACCAATAGCTATTTAATAGGCAGGCAACAGATAGCCGTAGTCGATCCAGGCCCCGCCGACCCCAGCCATATTGCAGCCATCCTAAAGGCCTGTAATGGCAAGCTTAAATGGATTTTAGTCACCCATACCCATCTCGATCACTCGCCGGCAGCACAGCAATTAGCGCAGCAAACCGGTGCCCAATTGTTGGGTAATGTGTTGGCTCAAAATGATGGCTACCAAGATGAGAGCTTTAAACCCAGCCATAGCTTTCAGCATGATGAGTTGTTTGTTTGTCCGGAGTTTAGCCTGAGGGCTTTGCATACACCGGGACATGTTAATAATCACCTGTGTTTTTTTTTAGAGCAAGAAGGGCTGCTGTTGGCCGGCGACCATATAATGCAAGGTTCAACGGTGGTGATTATCCCGCCCCACGGTGATATGCAGGCCTATATGGCTTCACTTAGCTTGCTGCTACACTATGCAATTGCCGCTATAGCGCCAGCCCACGGCCATATTATTAACGAGCCTGTGGCTGAAATTGAGGCTTTGTTACAGCATCGCTTAGGTAGAGAGCAGCAATTGATAGCCACCTTGCAGCAGCTATCCCCAGCCAGCTTGGCGCAATTAACAGCTCAGGTTTATCGCAATGTCGATAGTGCCTTACACCCTATCGCGCAATTATCGCTATGGGCGCATTTACTGAAATTAGAAAAAGAATCCGTTGTAAACTGCCAGCAAGATCTATGGCAACTGTGCGACGGTATGAATGATAAAACAACGAATAAAGGAGAGGGCTTATGATAATAAAAAACCTGTTAAAAAGTGTGGTGCTATGTAGTGCCTGTATAAGCTATAACGCTATTGCCGATAATTTTAACCTCAGTATCAGTGATGAAAGCTTTGGTATAGGTGCTAGTTTTGATCCTGTGGGCGAAAACTCCTCGGTTGACATCAATTTGTTGCACGATGACGATTTCGACTTATTGCGCCTAGGCTTTTATGTTGATGTGATAGCCGATCAAAGTGACATCAAAACCATACACCAGCTAGACCTTAAGCTAGGTTTAAAAGGTGTGGTGCTGGAAAGTGATTTTGATGATGGCATGGCTTTAGCCGTCGGTGGTTCAGCGGAATTACCCATAGCTGATAAAATCTCTGTCTTTGCCCACCTGTATTATGCCTCAGGAAAGTTATCTTTTAACGATTTAGAAAAATACCAAGAGTGGTCTATGGGTGTTAAAGCAAAGGTTATAAAAAACGGCGAAATTTCCTTAGGCTATGGCTCTATAGAGGTTGATACCGATCACGTTAAAAACGCAGAGCTGGAAGATGGCGTCGTATTTAAAATTGCTTTTGGGTTTTAATTCAACGCTGCTATTTTTATTAGTATAGGGCTAAGGTTAAGGCAGTTCTATGAGTAGACAATGAAAGTAAAACATTACTGGGCTTCTGTGCTGTTATTACTGGCAGGGTTGCTAGCTACCTATACTTTGGTGCAATACTCTAACAATAGAGACCTCAACCGGGTTAGCCAAAGTGTAGCGGTAGATATAGAGCTCTATGGCGGCTATCTTACGGCTGAGACTCAGCGCGCATTAACTTTACTACATACCTTGGCGAGTTTTTTCAGCGTTAGTGAGGTTGATCATGCTACCTTTGACTTGGTGGGCGCGGATGCCTTAGCTAATTATAAACATTTACAATCTCTATTTTGGATACCTAAAGTTTTAGCTGAAGATCGCGAGGGCTATGAGCGCATAGCCCAAAATATCTATCCCGGTTACGAATTTAAAATACGCGATGAAAACGGTGTATTAGTCACCGAACAAGCGCAGGATTACTATTACCCCATCTATTATCAAAACTCGCGCAATAGCCGCGCAGGCTTGGGGTTGAATTTAGCCGAAGGGTTGTTGGGGCGTGAGTTAGATCGTATCCGTGATCAAGGCCCAAGCACTTTTAGTGTCGACATAAAACCAATTTTTGGTGACCCCTTATACGGTGAGGAAGATGCCAAAAACTATCTCATGATAATGATGCCGGTTTATACTGGCAGCCCTACTAACATAGAAGCCTATCATCGCGCATTTAAAGGGTTTTTAATTGGCGCGATACGTATAGATTCGTTGATTTTTGATTACTTAAATTTTGAACGTTATACGCAATTAGAGATTAGTGTTTCCGATATTACCTCACCGGAACGCACCGTTTACATCGCCTTAAATGAGCCGGAAAAAGGTGGTAACTTATTAGAGGAATACAGTGCCCGTATAGAAACCGTTATAGCAGGTGATCGCCGCTGGTTAATAGAAGGCATGCCTACAGATAAATATATAGGCTTGGTGAGTACCGGGCAGGGTAGTTATATTGCTTTTATAGGCATGATGATAACCTTAGCAATAAGCTTTTATATTTATTTACTTCGGGTAAGGGCTGAGCATGTAGAGGATGAGGTTAAAGCTCGCACGCGTGAACTCAGTTTTGTTAATCGCAAGCTAGAGCATCTTACCCGTACCGATGCATTAACTCAGCTGGCTAATAGGCGTTACTTTGATGAATATTTAGAAAAAGAATGGCTTAGAGGGCGTCGCGATAAAACTGTGCTGTCTTTAATTATCTGTGATGTCGATTACTTTAAAAAATATAATGATAGCTACGGCCATATCGCAGGCGATAAATGCTTGCAGCAAATTGCCATTGCCTTAAAAAGCGCATTCTCCCGCTCGGTGGACTTGGTTGCCCGTTACGGTGGGGAAGAGTTTGCTGTGATATTACCCGGCAGTGTGGTTGAAGATGCAGGCGTGATGGAGCGGGCTGCAAAATCCATAGCCGAATTACAGATAGCGCACAGCCAATCCACTGTGTCTGAATATGTCACCATGAGCTTCGGCGCCTGTGTAGTGAAACCCAACAACGATATAGAAATAGTTGAATTTATTAAACGCGCTGATCAGGCGTTATATCGCGCTAAAGAAGAGGGGCGCAACTGCGGTCGCGTGGTTGATTTAGTTGATGAGAACAAAGAGTAAGCATGAAAAAATTAGCTCAAATATTAATTTTAGCCAGCGCCTTACTGGCAGGCTTGCAGTTGGGTTTGTATATGACCAAGTCTAAAGTTGATGAAAGTTCGGCGGCTGTTGAATCTGGCGAGTAGTTGATATCCTTATTGTCGTACCGTCGCAGGCCAGTATCTATAGTGTGAGTGGTTAGCCAGCCCCCCCCCCGGTCCGTATCCATGTGATCAGTTATGCCCGCTAAATCATTAATTAGGTGTTAATAGTACATTAATCACAGCATTAACATGTTATTTTGATGGCAAAACATGAGCCTTGGTACCTATAGATTTAGAGGTGTCAATGCGCCAAGGGTAACCATTACATATCGTATAGTTTTTACAGTTAGGCATGCAGCCTCGGCAGGGTAGTCGATGTGTTTTCTGTTCACTATTCATTATTTTCCACCTTCATGTTATTCATATCCTGATTAACGAAAATAATATTTTTCGCTTCAAATCCAAGGCGTGTAATTTTATCAATAAAGTGGTTTTTCAAGTCGAGGCTGATGGTGGGTGATCTTGAAAGCAGCCATAGGTAAGACCTGTTAGTGCTGGTGATAAATGCATGCTGGTATTCCTCATCCAATTCAAACACTATATATGAACCGTAAAATGGGCCAAAAAAAGATACTTTTAAATGAGCGGTGCTGTTATCTCTCACAAAATAGGCTTTGCCTTCGGCTGTTTTCCATTGATTATTTTCTTTTTTTAATCCACGGTTAATCACCGTAATGCCGCCATCACTATGCACTGAATATTCAGCGCTAACCGATTGCATGTTGCGCTCAAATGAATGATCTAGCCTGGCGATTTCATACCATTTCCCGGTATAGCGATTAATGTCGAAGTTGTTAACAGGGGTAATGCCTTCAGGAATACCAATGCAGCCTGAAAGTAAGGTTAAGGCTGCGGTAAATAATAAATAGCGCATGGTCTTTATCCCCTTATGCTTTTAAGTGAAATAGTTTATTTTTCAGCCTGTTTATTTATCAGAAAGTCTATGCATTGGTTTAAATCCGCAAAAACTCTGGCGTCGTCTTTGATATCAGACAAAATGGCAGCAGTGCCGCACAGTAGCAAGCTTTTGTTTGTTGCCATAGCTGCTGAGATCATACGTGCTTCGTCCGCTTTCCAGATACCATCTTGATAAAATATCGTAGTGTTGTGATTAAGCTTGGATGACAATTCTATGCAGTCTGCCACATCAAAAGGCCTGCACATTATCTGCGTTTTATAATTCGCATCTGCTAGCTCCATTGCCATTAAGCATAAGCGCCATAGGGGCGTATTATCGCCGCAAATCAAGGTCAGCGCTGACCGTTTATCTTTAGATGCATTTGAATCTAGTCTAAAAAGGGTGTAACGAATTAAGGCGCTTTCGGCAAATAAGTAGGCGGCTTTACTTTGCCTGCTTGTAAGTGCACTTAACGTCGGTTCGATAAGTTTTTTTCGACACAGGCTTGGTGGGTAGTTTAAAAAAAACTCGTTGATTAAATGTTCAATTTTTCCTGATGAATAAGATTTTATTGCCTCCTCTAGCGCATTGATGTGTTGGGGCCAGCTATCAGTGTCGCTGTTTTCAGTGTGTGTATCTTGGTCATTCAGTAAAGATTTTACTTTTCTTAAAGGTACACCTCTAGCCGCTAGAGATAGAATTTTTTCTATGGTTACGACATCGGTTTCAGAATAGAGGCGGTGTCCTTTAGCTGTTCTTTGAGGGGTTAGCAGCCCATAACGCCTTTCCCAAGCTCTAATCGTGACGGTGTTTACTTGTGTGCGTGCGCTCAGCTCGCGAATAGGGAATCTACCTGATTCATCAATGGCGTCTTTTTCTGGCATCTAGGTCTTGTCCGTGGGGCTGTTTACGTGGGGCGTTTTATCCAATGCAGTAACTATACAGAAAATATTTCTGTACAACAATCTAATTGTACATTACTATTTTTTGTATAACTTTTGTGAGGTAACGATTTTTGCATGTATTGGCAGCGGAGTACCGACGATAGCTGACTGTTTTTAATGCCTATATCGTATAACTACTAGTTTTTTAATCGCTTAACTGGCTGGTTAATGAGAGATGCAGTTGGAGCAGCAGTCGGCAGCTGACGCCAGTAAAACTGGGATTTAAAGCAACGTTAACAGGGGCTAGCAATGAAAAGTTCAGATATTATTACGGCGACGACTATTGATAATAAACCTTATACCGAGCCTGATGCTGCTCAGATTAATGTGGGGTTAAGTGCTTGTCTTGCTGGGCAAGAAGTTAGATATAACGGTGGCCATACCCAGTCTCGGTTATGTTTAAAACTATTGCGTAAGTACTTCACCTTTAAGACATTTTGTCCCGAAGTCGCAGCGGGTTTTGGTATTCCTAGGCCTACGATGAGGCTTATAGGTGACCCGAATAAGCCTACACTCACCTTTAGTAATGATGAGAGCAGTGATTTAACAGCGCAGCTTGAGCGCGGTTACACAGATAAATTATCAGAATTTAGTGATTTAGATGGCTATATCTTAATGAAAAACTCACCTAGCTGTGGCCTTGAGCGAGTGAAGGTCTATCAAGCTAACGGTCACCCTCATCAAATTCGCGTGCAAGGACTGTTTGCTGCGGCACTACAGCAGCGCTATCCTCTTTTGCCTATCGAAGAAGAAGGGCGGCTGCATGATCCGCAGCTATTTGAAAATTTTGTGCTGCGGGTTTACGCCTACCGCAGCTTTAAGTCCGAGGTGGTGGCTACACCACTTATGCGTAATCTGTTGGCTTTTCATAGCCAGTACAAATATATTTTGATGGCTCATAATCAAACTGCCTACAAAGAACTGGGTCGTATGTTGGGGCAGGCCAATAAAAACATATCTGAAGATTTTGTCGGCGAATATTTTGAGTTGTTTATGAGGGCACTTGAAAATCCTGCCAATAGAAAAAATCACACCAATACCCTAATGCATATGCTGGGTTACCTTCGCAAAAAAATTCCGTCTGCAGCCCGACAAGGCATAGCGGCTGTGATTCATAAATATCATAAAGGCCAACTGCCATTGATAACACCGCTTACTTTACTCAATCACTATATTGAACAATATGGCTCAGACTATATACGTAGCCAGCGTTATCTTAAGCCTTATCCTGAGTCTTTGGGTTTGGCCAATCGTTTGTGATGTCAAAACTAGAAACAAGGTGATGAATAATGACCGCGTTAAAGATATATACATTAGCCGTTTTTACTACCTTATTACTTACTGGTTGTGCGGCAGATATAAATTATTATAAAAGTAAATCTCCGCAGTTTGATATTAAAGAATACTTCAATGGTGAAATGACTGCCTGGGGTATGGTGCAAGATTACTCTAGTAAGGTTACACGTCGATTTTGTGTAGAGCTGAATGGTCAATGGAATGGTAATCAAGGTGTATTAGCTGAGACGTTCTATTTTAATGATGGCGAGGTAGCCTATAGAAACTGGCAGCTAACGCGTTTGGAAAAAGGGCGGTATCAAGGCGAGGCTGAAGATGTAGTGGGTATTGCTAAAGGGCTGCACCAAGGCTTTGCTTTTCAATGGCAATATCAGTTAATAGTGACTATTGATGGCGAAAACTATCAATTCACGATGGATGATTGGATGTATCAACTTGATCAGAATCGCGTATTTAATCGTACATCTATGAGCAAACTTGGCGTGACAGTGGCTGAGATTAGTTTGTTTTTTGATAAAAACAATAATGAGAAATGTCTATGAATAATGCTGTTAGTAATTTTTGCGAATTTTATGACAAATTGACCGTTGATAAACTCACAAGCCTCAATGCGGTTTATGACAAATGCGCTGTTTTTGAGGACCCCGCACATACAATTAATGGCTTGGATGATATTGCTCGCTATTTTCATAATATGCTCGCTAACATATCCTATTGTCATTTTGAAATTGACGATGTGATTGAGAGAGATAGACAAGCATTTGTAAAGTGGGTTATGAGATTTAGTCATCCTAGGCTTGGTAAAGGTAAAGAAATAAAGGTCCCCGGGGTTAGCTATATAAAGTTTGATGCACGCATTTTATACCACCGAGATTACATGGATATGGGGAGTATGATTTATGAGCATGTTCCATTGTTAGGGTCAGTTATTCGTAAAGTAAAAAGCGAGATGGTTAAATGAAACGAATACTTATTACCGGTGCAAGCTCTGGCATTGGGCTTGAGTTAGCAAAGAAATATTCAGCCTTGGGGTATCAAGTTATTGCTTGTGGACGAAATGCGGAAAAACTAGCGGCTGTATTACCTGCCGCAGACAATATTATCCATTGCATCTGTAATTTGAATAGTCGCCAAGATGTGTTGGTCAATATGTGTAAATTCAAAAAATTAAATATCGTTATTCTTAATGCTGGCACTTGTGAATATATTAATGATGCGCAGAGCTTCGATAGTGAGTTATTACAGCGTGTTATGCAGACTAATGTTGTAGGTACAGGTAACTGCTTGCAGGCAATACTGCCTAATGTCTTGGCGGGTGGACAATTAGCGATTGTTAGTTCAGTGGTAACCTTGCTACCTCTCTCTCGTGCTGAAGCTTACGGGGCCTCTAAAGCAGCGTTAGATTATTTAACGCGTGCCTTGGCGATTGATCTTGCACCAAAAAAAATTGATGTTAGTTTGATTCGACCGGGTTTTGTGGCAACGCCACTCACCGATAAAAATAATTTTCCTATGCCTGGTATTGTTACTGTTGAGAGAGCGGGCGAGGCTATCATTGATGGTTTGAACAAGCGGCGCCGGGAGATTAGGTTTCCTAGTGGGTTTTATTGCGCCTTAAAAATATTGTCGCTATTGCCTAGCGGTCTATGGCATAGGCTGGCACGCAGAATGGTAAAAATTTAGTATGAATAGTCAGTCAAAAAAAATTGCCATTATTGGTAGTGGTATATCAGGCCAGTCAGCGGGTTACTTATTAAGCCGAAAGCATCAGGTTACGTTATTTGAAGCGAATGACTATCTAGGCGGCCATACCGCAACCGTCGATGTAGAGCTTGATGGCAAACAGCTAGCCATAGATACAGGTTTTATCGTCTTTAATGACCGTACTTATCCAAACTTTATTAAATTAATGACTCATCTGGATATAGACATACAGCCAACCGAAATGAGCTTTAGTGTGCACAACCACGCTAATGGATTGGAGTACAACGGCCATAATATAGATACCTTATTTGCCCAGCGCCGAAACTTATTTAATCCACGTTTTTATGGCTTTATCAAAGAAATACTACGTTTCAATAAGCTCGCTAAAAAAGCCGATGCTGGAGTCCTTACCGGAAGTAATGAGACCCTAGGTTCATTTTTAGATAAGCACGATTTTGGGGACTACTTCGCCAACAATTATATCCTTGCTATGGTTTCTGCTATTTGGTCGTCTTCTATTAATGGCTGTAGGGAGTTTCCCTTGAGTATATTTTTACAGTTCTTTAATAACCATGGTTTATTGGATATTAATAATCGCCCCCAGTGGTATGTTATTAAAGGCGGCTCACGTAGTTATATTCCCCATTTAATTCGTCCAATTCAAGATGTTCGTCTAAATTCACCAGTATTATCCGTTGCTCGTCAAGAGCATAAGGTCACCGTGGTGATGGCTGACTATTGTGAGCAATTTGATGAAGTTATTTTTGCTTGCCATGCGGATCAAGCACTAGCACTATTGGATGATCCTTCTATTCAAGAGAAGGCTGTTTTAGGTCGTTTAGTTTATCGTGAAAATGAAGTGGTGTTGCATACTGATACCGCTCTGTTACCTCGTCGTAAGAAAGCCATTGCCAGCTGGAATTATTGGATAGACTCTGACAGTAACGATCTGCCCTGCGTGACTTATGATATGAATATTCTTCAGGGTCTAGATGTTGGAGAAAATGTTTTTGTTACTTTGAATAAAACCCAGTCGATAGACCCCGATAAGATTTTGAGAAGGTTTAGTTACTCCCATCCGGTAATTACCTTAGAGTCTATTTCTGCTCAAGCTAAGCGTGCTGAAATATGTGGTATTAATCATACGCATTTTTGCGGTGCTTATTGGTATAACGGATTTCATGAGGATGGTTTGCGTAGTGCATTAGACGTGTGTCAGCGTTTTGGGGCTGAGTTATAAACATGAAATTCCTTGGTGATAATAGCGGTAATGACAGCCATCAAGCTTTTAATAGCGCATTTTATATTGGCGATGTTTTTCATAAGCGCTTTCAGCCAAAAGTTCATCAGTTTAATTATCCATTGTATATGATCGCTTTAGATCTTGATGAGGTGGATGATATTGATAAGCAATATTGGTGGTTTTCTCAAACGCGCTGGTCGCCACTGCAATTAAACTGCCATGATTATTTAACCTCGGCCTCGATAATAAAAAGTGATGGTGATGGTGATGGTGATGGTGATGGTGATGGCGAAGGGGCGATTACTAGCGATGAGTTAAGCCCATCACAAAAACTTAAATCTACTGCATTGGCTGTTGCGTCAGTATTGGGTGCCAATTGTGAAAGCGTTAATTGCGTTGTCATGCTGGCGCAAATGCGTTGCTTTGGGTTGTATTTTAGTCCGGTAAATTTCTTCTTTTTACAGCATGATGACGAAGCTCTATATTTATTGGCGGAGGTGAGCAATACACCGTGGAATAAAAAACACTGTTACTTAGTCGATTTAAACAAAGAGAAATTCACCCCTAAAGATTTTCACATATCACCTTTTATGAATATGGATATGGAATATCGCTGGCAAATAGAAGTTCCAAAAAAAAATACTCGAATTGAAATAGAGAGTTGGCGCGATCAACGCTTATTTAAGGCCGTTTTTTCAGCTGAGCGGCATGAGATTAGTCCAGCCAGTATTAGAAAGGTTCTACTGAATTGGCCAATGGTTACGCTAGGTATACTCCAGCGTATCTATTGGCAGGCTTTAAAACTTTATGTAAAGGGTATCCCCTTTGTGACTTATATAAAAACATCCAAGTCGGCCCCTTCTTTCAATGCATCGAATAAGATAATACAAGGTGATAAACATGAAAACCTCTAATACTGTCGCTGCCTGCACTGCACAGAAAATGACCTTGGCAAAGCGCTTGGTCTTTTCGTTGCTTAACCGTTTGCAGCATGGCCATGTTCGTTTAATAGATGGTGATAATGACTATTGCTTTGGTAGTGAGGACGAGGAGCTGCGCGCAGAGCTAACTATCGTTCACCCTCAAGCATATAAGCGTCTTTTATTTGGCGGCAGTATCGGTGCCGCCGAAGCTTATGTGGAGGGGCTATGGCAAACCGACAACCTCGTTAATCTTATTCGTATATTTTCTCGTAACTTGCCGGCCCTGAAAAAATACGAAGACAGGTTTGCTTGGCTAAGTAAGCCGTTTAATCTTATTCGTCATCGCTCTAATCGCAACAACAAGTCTGGCAGCCGCACCAATATTGCTGCCCATTACGACTTGAGTAATGAAATGTATCGTATGTTTCTTGACCCGCATATGCAGTATTCCTCGGCGATCTTCCCTCATGCCGATGCCAATTTAGAGCAGGCGCAAGAGCACAAGCTGCGCACTATTTGTGAGCGCTTACAATTAACCCCAGATGACCATCTATTAGAAATAGGCACCGGCTGGGGTGGGCTGGCGTGCTTTGCGGCTATACATTATGGTTGCAAAGTGACTACCACAACGATCTCAAAAGCTCAGTATGACATAGCCCGGCAGCGAGTGAATGATGAAAGTCTGCAATCGAAAGTCACCTTGTTATTGGATGATTACCGCGACTTGAAAGGGCAATACTCCAAGATTGTTTCGGTAGAGATGATTGAAGCGGTTGGTCATGAATTTATGCCTGAGTACTTTAATATTCTCGATAGGCTGTTGGAACCGGGTGGCAAGCTATTGATTCAAGCGATTACTATTGAAGATCAACGCTATGACGAATACCGCACTAATGTCGATTTTATTCAGCGCTATATATTCCCAGGTGGCCACTTACCTTCGGTGAGTGAAATTTGCCGGCATATTAAGGAGCAAACCAATATGCGGCTCAATCATTTCGTCGATTACGGTCAGGATTATGCTAATACATTAAAGGAGTGGGGTAGTCGCTTCGATAAAAATCATGATGCCATATTAAACTTGGGCTTTAGTGAAGATTTTTATCGCCTATGGCAATACTATTTTAGCTATTCAGAGGGTGGCTTTCGTGAAGCGGTCATTGGGCTGGCCCATATTGAAACCGTAAAGGCTAAGTACAGCTAATGAAGCACTGGTTGTTAATACAGGCGTCGCTCTTCCAGATTATTTGGTTGGCTTGCATTTTTGGTGGCAACCAATGGCTTATTTTTCCTATGGCATTATTGTTGCTCCATTTTATTATCACTCCCAACAAATATGCCGACTACAAAGTGCTGCCATTGGCTTTAGTCGGCTTTGGTATTGATTATTTACTCATGCTGGCGGGTGTTTTCTATTTTGAGGAGTCGCCTTTATGGTTAGGGGCTTTATGGCTGGGGTTTGTACTTAACTTTGGCCATAGCTTAAAGTTCTTGCGTCGTTTAAACCCATTATGGTTAATGCCCATAGGTGCTTTTTCAGGCTGTTATGTTTATCTTATAAGCTGGTACTTGGGTGCTGTTTGCTTGCCTATGGGCACTGTTTTATCGGGTTTATTCATTGCTGCTATTTGGGCGCTAACCTTGCCGTTTTATGTTAAGGCTGATAAATATATTCGGGGCATGTCATGAGGGATTTAAAGGCGCTTGTTTTTGTAATATGGGTTTTGTTATTGGCCATGGTCAGCAGCTATGGTCATGCCAATCCTGTAGCTAATTATAAGCTGGTGGGTAAAGGCCAAATGACGTGGTTTTGGTTCGATGTTTATAAAGCAAAACTATTGACACCATCGGGTAACTATCAAAAACAAACATGGCCGTTGGCATTAGAGTTGATCTACCAGCGTGATATTAGCCGAGACGACTTAATTAAGGCGACTAAAGATGAGTGGCAGCGCCAACAGTTAAATTATCAGGCCCAGTGGTTAACCAAGCTTGAACAGATATGGCCAAGTGTTAGCGAGAATGATTCACTGTTATTGTTTGTTGACAGTGATGGGGTTAGCCATTTTTATTACAACAGTGTATGGGCCGGTGCTATTAAAGACCCTAACTTTTCTGGCGCGTTTACCGCTATTTGGCTGTCCACTAACACCTTAAAGCCTCGGCTAAGAGATCAGCTGGTCGGTGCAGTTAATAAAAGCTAAAAAATAACTAAAAAGTCATGAGTGCCTAGATGCCGGATCAAGTCCGGCATGACCATCGCTCTAGGAACTCTAAAGCTATAGGCTAGCCTCAATAAAATTAATCCAAGTTGCTTCATCAATAAAACCCTTGCCCCAGTCTTGCCATTGTTTATCTAGCCCCTGCTTTTGCATAGCGGCTAGGTTCATGCCTTTGGCTTTCATTGCTTTAACTTCGGCTATGCTGCTGTTGAGCATGGTTTTAAATTTAGCCATCCCTGCTTTATTAGTGACTGGGCCGTGGCCGGGGATAACAATGGTTTTGTCATCGATGCGCTGGTAAATAATTTCAATATTTTTTGCATAGTTAACGGCATTACCGCCATTGTGTATGTCTATAAAGGGGAAGCTGGGGTAAAACATCAAATCGCCCATGTGTACCACATTGGCCTTACTAAAAAATATCACGGTGTCACCATCGGTATGGCTGTTGGCAAAATGTTCTAGTTGCAATTCATCACCATTAAAATGCACGCGCATGGACTGGGGATAGGTAAGGCTGGGCAGAGCGTGCTGGGGGTGAGCATCGGCTTGATAGTTGAACAAGGGGATGGCCGACTTTTGTGCTAGGCGCTTGCGTACATTATCGTGGGCAATAATAGTGGTATTTTTGCCTAGGGTATCGTTGCCGCCGGTGTGGTCAAAATGCCAGTGGGTGTTAATAATATATTTTAAGGTTTGGCCGTGGCCTAGTTCACCTAGTGCGCTTTGTAAATCAGCCGCTAGGTCAGCATAGCCATTATCAATAATCAGCAGGCCATCTTTGCCTTGGCTTAATAAGATATTGCCACCTTTTTTGCTGAGCATAGTCAGCTTGTCGGTAATAGCTTGCTGTTGGTATTGGCTGTTGGTGCTGTCGTGGTTTTGATGGCCGTGGCTGGCTGCGCTTAGGCTTAAGCCCAATGTCAGTAAGGCGCAAGATAGTAGAGCGCGTAGAGAGTGCTGCTGTTTTAACGGTTTCATAGTTCTATCCTTAGGTTTATAAATGTTGGGTTTGTGAGCTTACGTTTATTAGGCGTTTTCGATGACTAAAATAGCACCCGTCGTGCGCTTGGGCTCGTCAACGGCATAGGGTAGCAGCTCACCGTAAAATTCTGCCATGCAGGTTTCAGCCAACTCAAAAAAGGGTGGGCGTTCGGGGTCGCTAATCAGTATTTTTTTAACGTCGGCATCGCAGGCTTTTTCTACCAGTTCTAATACCTCGTCAGCTAACTCATCCCAAAAACAAATATCGGCGCCTATGATCACGTCAAAGCAGGCTAGGTCGGCTTCGGTGATTTCATTAAAGTAGCAGCTGTGGGTTTGTATGTGCACGTCGTTGTGTTCGGCATGGCGTTGCAAATAGGGGAACACCGATGGATCGGCGTCTATGGCGGTAACATTGGCTTTAAAGGTTTTGGCGCAAAAAATACCGCCTAAGCCCCAGCCGCAGCCAATTTCTAATACATTGGCGCCTATCTCTAAGGGATTTTTTTGCAAGTAGTCCATCAGTAAATAGGTGGAGCCCCAAAACTTATTGCCGTGTATAGAGGGTTGATCGTCTAAGTTTTTGAGCTGGCGCAGGTCCTTGTGCTGGGCGTTTAAAAAGTTAACGCCATAGTGATTGGTGATGTGTGTGTTATTGGACATGCTCAGTGTGTTACCTGTGTGTGCTAGTTATGTGTACTATTTATATATAGTGATTGCGTCATAAGCCTGACCCTAGTTTAGGCTGCGGCGTGTTAAGTGTAACGTGATTAAAGCGGCTGTGGCTAAAATTTAATTAGAGCTAGTATGCGTCACTTGTGGTGATTTTAGCGTAGCAATACAGCGCTAGTCTTAGGGTTTTAAAAGGTCTATCGTTAGGTTCTAGCTTTATGCAGCGACAGCATTTATTACAGTAGCTGTAACCGTATCAACAGTACTAACAGCAGCCTTAACAATAGTATGAATAACAGCGAGTAACTTGATTATGGCAACCGTATTAATTACCGGCGCTAACCGCGGCATAGGTTATGCACTAAGCACTCTTTTTAAGCAGCGTGGCGATGAGGTGATCGCAGTCTGCCGTCAGAGTTCAGCCGAGCTAGACGCACTGGGGGTGGAGGTGATGGCAGGCATAGATGTCACCGAGGCGGAGTCGATAGCGGCGCTGGCGAAAAAGTTGCAAGGCCGCCGTTTAGATGTACTGTTTAATAACGCCGGTATTTTGGTTAGTCAAAGTTTAGAGACGCTGTGTTTTGATGATGTGGCGCGCCAATTTGAAGTTAATGCCATGGGGCCGTTGCGTTTAACCCATGCCCTGCTGGGCAACCTAGGCGAAGGCTCAAAAATTGCCATGGTCACCAGCCGTATGGGCTCTATGGCGGATAACGGTTCCGGTGGTCAGTACGGCTACCGCATGTCTAAGGCGGCCTTAAATGCGGCTAGTGTGTCTTTAGCACAGGATTTAAAAAACCGCGGCATAGCGGTGGCGATTTTACACCCCGGCTATGTACAAACCGAAATGGTGGGCTTTGGCGGTGAGGTTGCCCCAGAGGATGCTGCAGGGCGCTTGATTGCTAGAGTGGATGCGTTAAATCTTCAAAATACCGGTACGTTTTGGCACGCCAATGGCGAGGTTTTGCCCTGGTGAGTGGCAAGGCTGCAGTTGTTGCAGCTGTTCTACCAGCCATTGCAGGGCTTGGCCGCGGTTAGCGGTTTTCCAGGCTATATGCAGAGGAGAGGGCGCGGGAGGCTGCTCTAGTTGCAGCTCTACCAGCTCCCCTAGCGCCAAACTCTCGGCTACCCGAAAGCGTGGCGCCAAGCCTACCCCTAAGCCGTTGCGTTGCGCATTAATTTTTTCGGCCATGCTGGCGACATACATATATTGCCGACGGTTGAGTATGCCGTAGTTGAGCGTGGGTAGGTTTCGAGAGGAATCGCGCACTATCACCGAGCGGTGTAGGTTGAGGCTATCTGCGCTAAGCGGTTGCTGTGCTTGCATAATGGGGTGCTGCGGGTTGGCAACAAAGCACATGTCAGAGTCAAACCATTCCAAGCAGCGTATGCCTTGGTGCCCGGGAGGCCGGTTAACCGCCCCCACAATTAGGTCGACACGGTTTTCTATTAGCGCCTCCCAGGTGCCCCCCAGTACTTCTTCGCTCAGCTCTATGATGATATTAGTTTGCAATTGGTAGAGTTTATCTAACAAGGGGTATAGCCAGCTACTGGGCACTGCCGTGTCACAGGCTATACGCAGCCGTGGCTCCCAACCCGAAGCTACTTGCTGGGTGCTGTGACTAAGTTGTTCGGCGGCCAATAGCAGCTTGCGTCCCTGTTCTAGCAAATGCTCGCCGGCGCTGGTTAATACCGAGCGGCGGCCCTGTTTTTGAAATAGGGTGACGGCTAAATCCTGCTCTAGCTTTTGCACCGTATAAGACAGTGCAGAAGGCACTTTGTTGAGATGACTGGCTGCTGCGGCATAGCTGCCCTTGCGCTGTATGGCGTCTAACACCTCTATGGCCTCTAAGCTAATCAAGCTTCTCACGGCTATCCTTTTATTGTTCAAATAAATTGACTGAATTAATCAGTTTATATCGCTTTTTTAATTTATCGGCAAGCTTATACTGTTTTTATCGTATTAAATTAACTGAATGTTTTTGGAGAATACTATGTCAGCTTTACAACTGAAATCCTTATTAAGCAGCAATCAAAGTTATGCCGCTTTAGCCTTACGCCTACCTGCAGGCGCTATTTTTGTGGCTCATGGTGCGCAAAAGCTGTTTGCTTGGTTTGGTGGTTATGGCTTAGAGGGCACCGGCCAATACATGGCCTCTATAGGCATGGAACCGGGCTATCTAATGGCGTTAATGGCTGGTAGTGCCGAGTTTTTTGGCGGCCTAGCCTTGTTGTTTGGTTTGCTGGTTAGGCCAGCGGCCACGATGTTAGCGATGACTATGTTAGTAGCTATTGTTATGGCTCATCTTGCATCAGGTTTTTTCATCAGCAATGGTGGTTATGAGTACGCTTTGGCACTACTGGGTATGAGCGTGGCGCTGGCCGTACAAGGTGGCGGCCGTTTAGCTGCTGATAATTTGCTTGTCGCTATTATCAATCGTAAAGCCTAAGGAGCGCGTCATGGGTTTATTAATTGAAGGGCAGTGGCAAGACCAGTGGTATGACACTGCAGCCTCGAAAGGCGAGTTTGTACGTCAAGCTAGTGCATTTAGGCACTGGATTACACCCACTGGCGATGCTGGCCCTGATGGTGATGGCGGGTTTAAGGCTGAAAAGGGGCGCTATCACCTCTATGTGTCGCTGGCTTGCCCTTGGGCACATCGCACCTTGATTTTTCGTGCGGTCAAGGGCCTGCAGGACTATATAGGGGTAACCGTAGTCGACCCGTTAATGGCCGAGCATGGTTGGGTATTTCAGCAGGGAGCAGAGGCTGACGACAACACTTACAGTTATCAGTATTTGCATCAGCTTTATACTCGGGTAGACCCTGCCATTAGCAGCCGCGTTACCGTGCCGGTGTTGTGGGATAAGCAGCGACAAACGATAGTCAACAACGAGTCTTCCGAGATTATTCGCATGTTTAACAATGCCTTTAATCAGCTAACGGGCAATACCGTGGATTACTACCCAGAGGCGCAACGGGCAGAGATAGACGCTTGGAATGAGGCCATCTATCCCGCGGTTAATAACGGCGTTTACCGGGCGGGTTTTGCCACTAGTCAAGACGCGTATGAGAAGGCTTATACCGAACTGTTTACCATGCTAGGAAAGCTAGAGCAGCAGTTAGCTCAGCAACGCTACTTAGTGGGCGCGGGCATAACCGACGCAGATTGGCGCTTGTTTACCACGCTGCTGCGTTTTGATGCGGTGTACTTTGGCCACTTTAAAACCAATCAGCAGCGTATAGCCGATTACCCTAACTTGTCGGGCTATGTACGCGATTTATACCAGCAGCCTGGGGTGGCGGCAACGGTGGATATGCAGCATATCAAGCAGCACTATTATCGCAGCCATCACAGTATTAACCCCACCGGCATAGTGCCCTTGGGGCAAGAGCATGACTTTATGCAGCCCCACGATAGAGCGTTATTGAGTTAGGCGGCGGCGATATTAGATTAGGTGCTAGAGGAGTATTGAATATGAAGCTACGAAAATTGAAGCGCATTGTGCAAGCGCAAGCCTCATCCGATGGCGCAGGGGTGAGAATACAGCGCCTTGCCGGGCGTGATTTGAATAGGGCCATGGACCCTTTCTTGATGATAGATGAGATACGTTCAGAGGACGGCGCTGACTATATCGGCGGCTTCCCTTCGCATCCTCACAGGGGCTTTGAAACCATAACCTATATGAAGCAGGGGCTAATGCGTCACAAAGATCATATGGGCAATGAAGGCCTATTAGCCGCTGGCGATGTGCAGTGGATGACGGCGGCGCGCGGGGTTATACACTCCGAAATGCCCGAGCAAAGCGAGGGCTTGCTGCACGGTTTTCAGCTGTGGTTAAATCTGCCTGCCGCTGAAAAAATGCTACCAGCGGCCTATGCTGATTACGCCAGCGAGCAGCTACCTGTGTTTGAATTAGGCGATGGCAGCGCGATTAAGGTGATAGCGGGTACTTACTCGCCAGTCTCTGGTAATCAGCGTAGCGCCGGGCCAGAGGTTAATGCTAAGCCGGTAGCCAGCCCCATTCCTCAGGGTACTACCGAGGCGCTGTATTGGGATTTGCAATTAGCCCCCGGCGCGCAGTGGCAGGCCGCCATACCAGCAGGCCACAACTTGGCTGTGTATGTGTATGAAGGCGGCGCGGTAGAGGTTGAAGGGATGGCGCTGGCGACTAGGCAGCTGGGCTTATATGGGGATGGTGAAGGCTTACAGTTGCATGCGGGGGGTCAGGGTTTAAGTGCCTTGATAGTGGCCGGCAAGCCACTTAAAGAACCCATTGCCCAGCATGGCCCGTTTGTGATGAATAGCACCGAGGAGATAGAGCAGGCGATAGCGGATTACCAGGCGGGGCGTTTGGTTTAAGCTTTCATATAGCTGTTAGCAGGTAAGTGAGTGCCTGCTAACAGAGTTACTGTTAAGCGGTGATTTGCTGCTCTATTGAATCCAACTGCTTAAATAGGTTTTTCGGCAGGGCCATTTCTGACAGCGCTTTTTGCGAGGCGCGCTCCAAAATATCTCTGTCCTCTTCGGGGGCTTCTTTTAAAGTGAAATGCATTTCGCAGGCCAAGTTGGCTTGAAACAGCAGGTGGGCATAGGCGCCTACTTTGTCACCGGGGCTGAGGTCTACCTGTTGATGCAGGGCTGAGCATATTTCTTCCGGCAACTCCCAGTCTTTGGCTATGCTGTAACTCAGCATCGGTGACAGGGTTTCCATCAGTGGCGCGAAGGTGGCGTAGCTGGGTAGTACCTTATCCATTTGGTGGCTATTAATTTTAAATTGGGTGCACAGCTCACAAAATAAGGTGATTTTGCCCATGTCGTGTACCAGCCCCAATAAGTAGGCTTTATAGGGCTCTAGGCCGCGCTGACGGGCAATAATTTCACAGGCCACCGCGCAGGACAGCGAGTGCTGCCAAAGCTTGTGGCCAAAGTTAGCGAAGTAGGGCGACTTGCGCTCTATCACCGGCTGCATGACCGCTGCAGACAATACCGTGCGCAGGCCATCTATGCCTAACTTCACCACGGCAATTTCGATGCTGGTGATGCGCTTAATAATGGGGTTGAAGTAAACGCTATTGGCCAGCTTTAACACCGCTGCAGTCATGACCGGGTCTTTGTTAATAATATTGACGTAGTCTTTAGAGGAGGAGTTTTTATTACGCAGGCTTTGCAATAGTTTAGGTATCACCGAGGGTAACCTAGGTACCGCCTTCAGCCGTCTAGTCTGTTGGCTCATGTCCTGAGTGACCACGTCTAAAATCAGCTTTTGCGGCACGCTAAGGCTGTCTACCTGCTCGGCCTTGCCAAATAGGCTGCGATAAAAGCTGGCAGAGATAGAGGCCATACTGAAATTTGAGGGCTGGGTAATTTCTATGGTGTCATTACCTGCGTGGTGGGCAGCGGGGACACTGTTAAAGACAGCTTTAAGACGTGACAGTAATCCGGCCATAAATAATGCAAATTCCAGTCAAAATTTAATGTGGGGCAAGTATAGCGTGATTTACTCAAGAGGCGTTTTACTTTTTGTGGCTTTTGTTTAACTATTGCTTAAGCATTTTTTAATTATGGCTTTTATAGCAGCGACTAGTGCTATGCTATAGCGAATAAATTAATAGTATTTATGGAGACAGCAAGTGGCAAAAAAGCAGTTAAAAGAGTACATAGAGCAACTCAATAGCTACATTAACGACAAAGACCTCAGCGAGCAGGAGCAGGATGCCCTAGAGGGCTTAATCGATAATATAGAAATACGCCTAGATGAATTAGAGGGTGAAGAGCACAGCGATACCCTATCCGAGCAAGTGGATGAGCTAGCCACGGCCTTTGAGGCTGAGCACCCCCTTTTAACCGGCGTATTAAAAGATATTATGGTGAAGCTGAGTAGCATGGGTGTGTAGTGCGAATAGCAGGGAGCTTATATGTTGAATATTCAGTTGGCGCGTATTGATCAAAGTGATTTGGTGGCGCAAGGTGTTTACGATTTATTATTGGAGCTATTCCCCGCCGACGTAGCGAGCTTTCCTGTGGCAAAGTTGCAGCAAGCGGCCTTTCAAACCCTGCGCCCCGATGGCGGCGTGTGGTCGCTACTCGCGTTTAATGAACAGGAACAAGTGATAGGCATGCTTAACCTCAGCCGCTGTGTGGCGATTTATGCGGGTGGTGAATTTGGTGAGATTGCCGAGATGTATGTGCGCCCCGATTACCGTTCGCAAAAAGTTGGCGAGCAATTAATGGCTAGGGCTAAACGTTTTGCCAAGGAGAAAGGTTGGGCTGTATTGGAAGTGGGTGCACCCGATGTGCCGCGCTGCCAGCGTACAGTCGATTTTTATCAGCGCAACGGTTTTAACATGGTGGGGCCGCGTTTAGAATTTAGCCTGTAGCGGTAGCCGCGGCATAGTAAATAACCGGCAATAATCCCGCCGCTATTAATACAATAAAAACCAATAATGAAAACTCCCCTCGCACCCGGCCGCTAAAAAACTTTAGCGGCTTTTTCCCTATAAAAGGCTGGTATAGCGCCTGCCACCACAATACCCCTAAATGCACCACGGCTATCACTATCGCTAAGCCAAAGGCGACGGCTGAGAAACTCAGTAAAGGGAATTTTTCCATATTAGCGAAGGTGACAATTTCGCCTACACCTACTAATGCGCAAACGCTAAGCACATAGCTGCGGGCGTGGTTAACCATTTCCTGCCTAGTGTCCATGTCTTTTTTTTCGTTATTGTGAGAGTTAGATGGGTTCATTATTGCTTAACAATTGCGGTTGCTCCAATAATTTTTTAATTGCCTGTATCAGGCTGGCGCCGTCAAAACCATCCACCACTCGGTGATCAAATGACGCCGATAAATTCATGATGGAGCGTATCGCGATAGCTTCACCTATCACCACGGGCCGCCGCTGAATTTTATTAATACCTATAATGCAGGTTTCCGGCGCGTTGATAATGGGGGTGGCGGCGATGCCGCCCAGTTTACCCAAGCTGGTAAGGGTGATGGTGGAGCCGCTAAGCTGCTGTGGGCTAAGGCGGTGATGTCTAGCGGCGCTGGCGAGTTGTTCTATAGCGGCGGCGCATTGCCATAGTTCGCTGTGTTCGCAGTCGCGCAATACCGGCACCACTAAGCCTTTATCGGTCATGGTGGCTATGCCTACATGCACCGCTTTATATTCGGTGACTTCGTTATTGTCGTTATTAAAGTGGGCGTTGCAATGAGGGAATTGCGGCAATGCCTGTACCAGTGCTTGAATAATAAAAGGTAATAAAGTGAGCTTGTTTTGTTCGCTGCTGCGTTGTTGGTTGAGTTGTTCGCGCAGTTGTTCCAGTGCAGTGACGTCTACTTCTTCTACATAGGAATAGTGTGGTATTTGTTGCGCTGCTTGCTGTAATTTTTTGGCAATTATGCGTCTAGTGCCGCTGAGGGTGTAGCGTTTATCGCCGGTATTTTTTTGGCTATTGTCGCTAGGGTTGTTAGCATTGGTAGCTGACTTTTGCTTGCTGTTGTTGGACGTATTACTGCTGCTGTTGCCGGTATTGTTACCGGATTTATCCTCGTTATGCGTGCTAGGTATTAAATTATCTAAATCACTGTGGTTGATGCGTCCTTTGGGACCGCTGCCGCTAATTTTTCGCAAATCGATATTGTGTTGCCGTGCTCGTAAGCGCACCGAGGGCGAGGTTAACACGCCGCTGTCTGCAGTTTCTGTGTTATCGGCGGCGCTTGTTGGCCGGGTATTTTTTTGTGCGTCATTGTTGCTGGCTGTTGGCGCTGCTGCTGCGGTTTTGTTGGTTGCGACGGATGATGTTGCGGTTGCGGGTTGGCTGCTAGTAGCTTGGTTTTGAAAAGTGGTATTGGTCTCAAATAAAATTAACTCGCTGCCTACTGCTAACACTTCACCGGCGCTGCAGCCCAGCTTTAATACTCGGCCGCTAATAGGCGAGGTGGCTTCTATGACCGCCTTGTCGGTTTGTACGTCGGCGATGTGTTGATCTTGGGCAACCTCATCACCCACCGCGATATGCCAGGCCACGATTTCAGACTCCACGATGCCTTCGCCTAAGTCAGGGAGTTTGAAACTAAATTCACTCATAAGCAGAGCCTCCTATTGAGCTGGCGGGGTTAGCGATTTTCCAGCGTACGTTGCAGCGCCTCTATGATGCGCTCCTGGCTGGGGAAGTACTCCCACTCAAAGGCGTGGGGGTAGGGGGTGTCCCAGCCGGTAACGCGCTCTATCGGCGCCAGTAAATGCCAAAAGCATTCCTCTTGCACCTCGGCTACCAATTCGGCGCCGTAGCCGCCGGTGCGGGTGGCCTCGTGTATCACCACGCAGCGGCCGGTTTTTTCCACCGAGTTGACTATGGTGGTTAAGTCCAGTGGTACTAAGCTGCGCAGGTCTATGAGTTCAGCGTCTATGCCGCTGTGTTTTATGGCGGCGGCGGCCACATGCACCATGGTGCCGTAGGCTAGTACGGTCACGTCGTTGCCGGCCTGGCTAATGGTGGCTTGGCCTATAGGAATACGGTAATGCTCTTCGGGCACCTCCCCTAGTGGATGGCTGGCCCAGCTTACCGAGGGCTTGTTGTGGTCGCCGTCAAAGGGGCCGTTGTAAATGCGCTTAGGCTCAAAAAATAACACTGGGTCGTCATCTTCTATGGCGCTGATTAATAAGCCCTTGGCATCGTAGGGGTTGGAGGGCATCACGGTTTTTAAACCGCAAACATGGGTGAATATACCCTCGGGGCTTTGCGAGTGGGTTTGGCCGCCGCGTATGCCGCCACCGCAGGGGGTGCGTATGGTTACCGGTGCCCAAAATTCGCCGCCGCTGCGGTGGCGCAGGCGGGCCAGCTCGCTAACAATTTGGTCGAAGGCGGGGTAGATGTAATCGGCAAACTGTATCTCTACCACCGGCCGCAAGCCGTTAACCCCCATGCCTATGGCGGTGGCGATAATACCGCCCTCGGCTATGGGCATATCCAGCGAGCGATGGGGGCCGTGTTTTTGATATAGGCCTTCGGTGCAGCGAAACACGCCGCCAAAAAAGCCCACGTCT
This sequence comes from Dasania marina DSM 21967, assembly GCF_000373485.1. Classification (NCBI taxonomy): domain Bacteria; kingdom Pseudomonadati; phylum Pseudomonadota; class Gammaproteobacteria; order Cellvibrionales; family Spongiibacteraceae; genus Dasania; species Dasania marina. The sequence goes on along the minus strand of NZ_KB891576.1, from coordinate 723,757 downwards.
TCGCCCATCACCAGTACGGCAGGGTCTTGCGACATTTTAATATCTAGGGCCGAGTTAATGGCCTGCACCATATTCATTCTAGCCATGGCCGTGTTCCATTTTTTGACGTTGTCTTTGCAAATGCTCGGGCAATTCTTTAAATACATCATCAAACATAGAGCTCAGTGGCCAGTGCGGGCCCTCCTCTAGTGAACCGTAAGATAGCGCCTCCTGCCAGTCGGCGGTGATGCTATCCTTGAGTTCTTGTTGCAGTGCCTGGTGCTGATCTTCGCTCCATTCCCCTAGGGTAATGAGGTGCTCTTTAAGGCGGGTAATGGGGTCGCCCAGAGGCCAGTATTCGGCCTCTTTGGGGGAGCGATAGGCATCGGGGTTGTCGCTGGTGGAGTGACTGGCTACGCGGTAGGTAAATAATTCTATAAAGGTGGGGCCGCCACCGCGGCGGGCGCGCTGGGCGGCCCATTGGGTGACGGCATATACCGCTAAAAAGTCGTTGCCGTCTACCCGTATGCCGGGTATGTGAAAGCCTAGGCTGCGGGCGGCAAAAGTGGTGCCCGCCGAGGCAAAGGATTGCGGTGTGGAGATAGCCCATTGGTTGTTAACCACGTTTAAAATCACTGGCGCTTGGTAGGTAGAGCTAAATTGCAGGGCGTGATAGACGTCGGCCTCGGCGGTGCTGCCGTCCCCCACCCAAGTGGCGGCGATATGATCCTCACCTTTATAGGCGGAGGCCATGGCCCAGCCTACGGCTTGGCAGTATTGGGTGGCCAAATTTCCGGAGATGGTAAAGAAACCGCCTTCCTTCCAGCTATAGAGCACCGGTAGTTGCCGACCTTTTAGATTGTCGCGGGCGTTAGACAGGCACTGGCACATCATGTCTACCACCGGATAGCCGCGAGCAAATAATAGGCCCTGTTGCCGGTAGCTGGGGAAGCACATGTCGCCGTTATCCAGCGCCATGGCTTGGGCCACGGCCACGGCTTCTTCACCGGTGCATTTAAGGTAAAAGCATAATTTGCCCTGGCGCTGCATGGCAAACATGCGGTCATCAAAGGCGCGCACATGCATCATCTGTTTTAAGCCCAAGCGCAGCTTATCGGGGCTGAGTTGGGGGTGCCATTCGCCCTTGGCTTTGTGGTCGTCGTCCAGCACCCGCACTAAGCCATAGGCCAAGTTGCGTATGGCGTTGGGATCTATTAAGGGCTCAGGTTTGCTGGAGGATTCGGGGCTGGGTATGTCGAGATAGGAAAAGTCGGGCTCTTCGTCGGGCCGGAACGGGGCTTTGGGTATGTGTAAGCGACTACTAAACTCTTTGGTCATGGCAACCTCTCGCTGTCAGCTAACTCTTACACTATAGCTTATAGTTGACGGTAATGAAGATTACCTAACGGTGGTGGTGAGTGGGTGAGTTATGAGTAGCAGCTAACCGCTAAGGGGGAAGCGTATCGTTACGCCGCGTTGTGAGGTTATCACCAGCAATTGGGCCGGGTCGCTAAAGGCCTGCATACGTTGGCCGCTACTAAAGGCTTCGTGTTTTAAGCCGCTAGGTTGTAGCGACGCTGCTCTCAATAGGTTGTGGCAATCCGCCTATAGCGTAGTAAGCTGCTACTCTGTGGGCTTTAATGAGTGCTGCCCCTTGCTAGAGAACCTCAGGCAACTGACTAGAGCGAGACTATGGCCAATATAGTGATACAGCTAGGTGATATTACCGGCTTGGCGGTTGATGCCATCGTTAATGCCGCTAATAACAGCTTGCTCGGTGGTGGCGGAGTGGATGGTGCCATACACCGAGCAGCCGGGCCGCAGTTATTGGCAGAGTGTCGCGGTTTAGGGGGCTGTGAAACCGGCGCGGCCAAACTGACTAAGGCCTATGATTTGCCCTGCCGCTATGTGATACATACGGTCGGCCCGGTGTGGCAGGGGGGAGGGCAGCATGAGGCAGCATTATTACGCAGCTGTTATCAATGTAGCCTAGCGTTAGCCGATGAGTTGGGCTTGACGACTATCGCTTTTCCGGCGATTAGTTGCGGTGCTTATGGCTATCCCCATAAGCTGGCCTGCACAGAGGCGGTCGCAGCTTTAAAACAGTATTTTGCTAGCGGTCAGTCGACGCTAGTGGAAGTCTATTTGGTGGTAATGGACCCCCATTTGGCCAGCCTGTACCAGACGCTGTTGAGAGATAAAACCTGAATGCTGGCTATAAAAAACTGTTAGTTGAGAAATTCTCTTCTAAAATCAATACAATAGGCTACATTTAACAAACTAATGCGCTAATGATATAGCGTTTATTATTTGCAACTAAGACTAATAACAACGAGACGTCGAGATAAGCGCCAATGGAGCTATTGAACAACTGCCGTGAGTACGCTCATGGTTACTACAGTAATTTATTACTGGCGGCTGAAAAAAAGTTAATTGATAGTTTGTTTGAGCACTCAGATGCGGCCAAAAATAATGATGAGCAGCGCTTTTATTATGAAGCTATGCAGGCCTGCCGTAATAACTCTGGGGGCATGCACGCGGCCTTTCAGCAGCGACTTAGCGATTGTTACCAGCGTTTTCGCGATGGCGTGGTGGCGTCACAAACGCCCAAAGAAATTGTTAACGAGTTGTCCTTAGTCAATCCGCAAAAACTGGAAGATGATTTAGCTATCTCGGTAATTGTGTCTAAGTCTAATAGTCGCTATTCGGAGTCACTGTGGAAACTGAATAAACGTTTGTCGGTACTGCGCAGTGGCACTCCAGTTTACGATGAGGATAATCCCTTTGCGCCTACCATGGTAGGTGAGGCCTTACAGGCAGCAGTGAATGCCTTGGGTTTGGAGAGTAAGGCGCGTTTATTCGTTTATAAGCAGCTAGGTAAGCTGTTTATTCTGGGTTTTGAAAAGCCGCTCAAACAGTTAAACGAGCAATTGGTAGCCCAGAGCATATTACCCAATCTTAAATTTTTAGCCCATCAACAGGCCGACGGTGGCGCGCCAACGCCTCCCGTTTTACCCGAACCTGATCATGCCCACGAAAGCCCTGCCAGTATAGAAAATCAGCGTAAAATGCTTGCGACCATACAAGCCTTACAAACCCAGTTGGGGCCGCGTACTCACACGGCCGGTGGTGTCAGTTTGGGAGGTATAGCCACTGATGGTGATGGTAGTGCCGCCGCTTTTGGTCAGATGGATTACGCCTTAGCACTGAGTGCTGTGCAGCAGTCCACGGACATTTTACAGGCGGTATCACAGAATCGCCCTATGCCTGCCGAGCAAGTAGAGAAAAAAGTTGTAGAGCAATTATTAAAGCAGGGCGATGACAAATCGCGCCATAAAATGACCGGTGCCGATGCCAATACGGTAGATTTAGTGGGCATGATTTTTCGCTACATATTGGATGATGAAAACCTGAGTGATGCGGTTAAATCATTGCTTAGTCATTTGCATACGCCCTATCTCAAACTAGCCCTAATGGACAAAACCTTTATTGATAATTACGAGCACAGCGCTAGGGTGTTAATTAATAGTTTGGCGGATGTCGGCGGCCGTTGGGTAAAAGATGAAGATGATAAAACGGTATTGCCGAAAATACGCTTAGTGGTAGAAACGGTGTTAAAAGGTTTTATTGATGATTACAGTATTTTTGATCGCTTGCTAGAAGACTTTCAACGCTTTAGAGAGAGTCTAGAAAAACGCTCAAAAATGGTGGAGAAGCGCAACACCGAATCACAGCAGGGCATGGAGCGTTTGGAATTATCGCGTCATCGCGCCGAAGAGGAAGTGTTAGTACGTTTTGATAACGGCGAAATACACCCGCAGGCCGCCGCCATATTGCAAAAACCCTGGACCGATTTTTTGGCTTTTAATCTACTGCGTCACGGCGACGAAGGCAGCACCTGGCAGTCGGCGTTAAAAGTGGTGGATGCGGTGGTGTGGAGCATACAGCAAAAGCAAGCGGTGGATAATAAAGAAGACTTTCATAGGCGTCAGCAGGAATTTGAAACCTCTATTAAGGAAGGTTTGCTGGCTATGGGCTACGACCCTGGCGCCTCTAAAGGTTTGCTGATTAGCTTGCGGGAGGCGCAGGAATTGGCCTACCACCAGCTGGTGCTAACCGACGACAAGAGCGTAGTCAGCCCTATAGTGCAAGATCATAAGCCGACAGCTAAGGCTCAGCCTACGTCCCCTGACGCTAAGCCTGAACCTGTAGTAACGCCAGCGGCAGAATCCGTGCCGCCGCAAACCGCGATACAGCGCCAGCAGGTGCAGATGACGCATAAGGCCAAGCGTATACCTTTGGCTGAGCAGGAAAAATCAACATTGTCAGCTGCTGAGCAGCGGCAGCTAGACGCGCTGAAAGATATCGCCTTCGGTACTTGGTTTGATTTTGTGCGTGAAGATGGCGGCCGCGATAGGATGAAACTGGCTTGGTATAGCCGGGTTACTTCCAATTATATGTTTGTAAATACGGCAGGCATCAAACAGGCGGTGATGACCTGTGTAGAGTTGGTTAAAGGTATGCAGGCCGGCACTATAGAGTTGGTAGTGCTAGAAAAGCGCAGCTTTATGGAGCGGGCTTTCGGCGCGGTGTTGAATAAATTAAAACCGAAAGCGACCGCCACTACCGCTTAACGGCTGGCTGGGTCAGCCGTTAAGCTATTGCGACTACGCGCCTATTAATAGGCAAAGCTTAATAAACAATAATTTGTTTTTTAATCGTGGCTACGCTGGCGACGGCTTTTTGGTATAGCTGTTCAATATTGACCTCACCGCCGGTTTCATAGCGTCGTGAAATCATGGTGATGGGAAATACCACATCGCGTTTGCCGGGCACATCCAAGGCGCGACTGCGACCATAGCGGTCAATATAAATAACCCAGCTTAGCCCTTCATGTTCCTTTAAGACATTTCCCAGAATGACACCCATAGCTTGTAATAAAACGACTTGTTCAGGCTTGATGATTTTTTCGTCCAATAGGCGCTGCATCAAGGCAAAGTCATTGTCTTTTTTACCAGTCAGTTGGCGGCCAAAATGACGCCGGGTCAGCTCGTCTATGCTGTCGCGCTGCTTGGCCATAAAGGTTTGATCATTGGTAGTGAGTGGCTCTTTGCGCCACTCTTGGGCGTAGCTGTTAAGGCTAAAGCAGCAGCTGATGAGTAAACAAAACAAAGTTAAGTAACGCTGTTTATGCATGGGATTCTCTCCTTTGTTAGCTTAGTTGGGTTATGCTGACACTAGTTTAATCAAAAAAGTCCGACTAAGGGGCTTTAATTACCAGTTATTGTCTTAAATTACCGCTTCTCGCTTGAGCTTGCTCTGGCCTGTCAGTACCATAGCCCCTTATTTTATTTTGGCGTTTTGTAAAGCTTACCTAGCGCCCGTGCGACCTTTCGGAGAGATGTATGATAGCGGGCAGTCTTGTTGCTCTAGTAACCCCCTTTACCCCTAACGGCGACGTTGACTGGGCGGCTTTAACCGATTTGCTAGACATGCATTTAGAGAAGGGTACCCACGGCATAGTAGCGGTAGGCACCACCGGCGAATCGGCTACTCTAGATGTGCAAGAGCACTGTAAGGTGATACGTCATACCGTAGAGCATATCCATGGCCGCATCCCGGTTATTGCTGGCACCGGCGCCAATAGCACCCGCGAAGCAATAGAGCTGACCGCGTCTGCTAAAGCAGCCAAGGCCGATGCCTGTTTATTAGTGACGCCTTATTACAACAAGCCTACCCAAGAGGGCATGTATCAGCACTTCAAAGCAGTGGCGGAGGCGGTAGCCGTCCCCCAGATTTTATATAACGTCCCCGGCCGCACCGCTTGCGATATGCTAAATGACACCGTGCTACGCTTAGCGGGAATTAGCAATATTATCGGCATTAAAGATGCTACCGGTGATGTCGCCCGCGGCATTGAACTTATTGCCCGCTGCGGCGACCAATTGGCGGTGTATTCAGGTGATGATGCTACGGCGCTAGAATTAATGCTGAATGGCGGCAAGGGCGATATATCGGTCACCGCCAATGTGGCGCCAGCAGAAATGGCGCGGATGTGTGAGGCGGCCTTACGAGGCGATGCCGAGCTGGCTAGGCAAATAAATCAAAAAATTCAGCCGCTACATGACAAGTTGTTTGTTGAGGCCAATCCCATACCGGTGAAATGGGCCTTACATGCAATGGGATTAATCGGCGAAACACTGCGCTTGCCACTGACGGTGATGAGCAAAGAGTATGAACCTGTCGTGCGAGCGGCGATGCAAGAATCTGGTATTTTATAGCTCCTTAACCGCAGGTAATTGACGTTGTTAAACTCTAAGTTGAACTTTAAGTTAAATTCTAAGTTAAATTCTAAGCTAAGCCCTAAAAAGATAAAGATAGCGGCGCTAGTTGCTATCGCTTTTAGTACCACCGCCTGTGGTTGGCTAACCGGCGATGACGGTATTTTTCGCGACCGCAGCAATGATTATCGCAAGTCCCAAGATTTGCCCCCCATGAAGCTGCCCGCCGATGTGCGCAGCGATAGTATAGATGATGGCTATATGATTCCCGTTATCTCTGATCGCGGTGAACTCAGCGGTGAGTTTGTAGTGCCGCGCCCCGATGCTTTAGGGGCCGAAGTGGATAGGGATGCGGTGCGTATTAATCGCTTAGGTGACGAGCAATGGATACTGGTCAACGGTTCTCCCGGCCAAGTGTGGCCTAGGCTGCGCAGCTTTTTTAACTTAGGGGGCGTGGGCTTACTGCGTACCGATGCGGTCAAAGGTGTGTTGGAAACCGCCTGGATACAACCGGTAAACAGCGAATTGCCTAAAGAGCGCTATCAATTACATATAGAGCAAGGGGTGCAGCGCGGCAGCAGCGAAGTACATGTGTTGCATATGGATATCGCCGCAGGCCCGCAGTGGCCCAGCCAATCTAGTAGCTTGGCGCGTGAGTCCGCTTTGGTGACGCAGCTATCACAATTCTTAGCCGACTCGGCGATAGAGGGTTCGGTATCCATGTTGGCCGAACAGGCTTTGGATTCTTCCGGCCGCGTTAGCATAGAACAATTACAGGGCAGTGAGCCTTATATCTTATTGCGTCTGCCTTTCTATCGCGCTTGGGCTTCTTTGGGCTTAGCCATAGACAAGGCCGGTTTTAAGCAATCAGATTTAGATATAGGCGAGCAAGTTTATTATGTGCGTCATATCCCCAACAGCATCGATGACGAAGAGGATGACGGTTGGTTTTCGGGCTGGTTCTCCGGTTGGTTTAGCGATGATGATGCGGAGGCTAAAAAGCAGGGTGTACTCTACGTTATACGGGTTAAAAACCGTGATGAGCAAGCGGTAGAAGTGCGCATAGAGCAGCAAAATGGCCAGCCTTTTGTTGAAGGCGAAGCCAATAAATTATTAAAACTGATTAAGCGGCACCTGAGCTAGTGAGCCTACGTTTCGCCTCGTTAGGTAGTGGCAGCAAAGGCAATGCGACGTTAATAGAGTCGCCGCAGGGTTTGCTGCTATTGGACTGCGGTTTTACTATTAAAGAAACCGTGAGGCGCCTAGCTCTGCTGGGCCATCAGCCAGAAGACCTGACAGCAATTCTAGTTACCCACGAACACGGTGATCATATCGCCGGGGTTGGCCCTTTGGCGCGGCGCTATAATATTCCCGTCTATCTCACCCACGGCACCGCTCAGCACAAAAGCGTGGCCAAATTACCCATTCGGCATTTAATTAATACCCACCAAAATTTTCATATTGCGGATATAGAAATCACCCCGGTAGTCGTGCCCCACGATGCCCGCGAGCCTTGCCAGTTTGTATTTAGGCACCAGCAAAAAACCTTGGGGGTGTTAACTGATTTGGGCAGCATTACCCCGTTTATTATCCAGCAATACCTGCACTGCGATAGCCTAATGTTGGAGTGTAACCACGACAGTAGAATGTTGGCGATGGGACCTTATCCACAGTCATTAAAAGTGCGTGTGGGTGGCCAGTGGGGACATTTGAATAACGTGCAGGCGGCCAATTTATTACGTGAGATCAATACTGAGCTCTTGCAGCATTTGGTGATCTCACACATTAGCGAGCAAAACAACACCGAGACTCTGGCGCGCAATGCGATTATGGGCGTTTACGGTGATGAGCAGCCGCTATTGTTGGCCAAACAAGATCAAGGTTTTGATTGGCTGGGTATAGACTAATTAAAGCTGTTAGGGCTGGTCTGATTCAGGCAGGTACTGTTGCTTGGGGAAGTCTGCCGCAAAAATATCCGTGCTGTCACCGGTGGGCTTACGCCGCCATTTGCGATTACTCCACAGCCAGGTTTCGGGCTGGGCGGTAATCGCGCGCTGCATAGCCGCGATATAATTGTCTATCACCTGGTAGCTGTTTTTGGCATAAGGTGGCTGGGCAATAATTTCAAACGTCACCTTGTAGTAGCCGCGTTTGACTCTGTGTACACGAAAATACACCACTGGGTTTTGAGTGAGCTCGGCAATTTTTTGGGTACCCAGATAAAACGGTGCCGGGCGATTAAAAAACAACTGCCAGTACTTTTTATCTTTTCTAATCGGTGCCTGATCGGCGGTCATGGTAATTAGGTGAAACTCTTTGCGTTTGCGCAGTATGTGTTTCATGGCTTTATTAGAGGGGATTAACTGCGTGCCTAGCTTGGAGCGATTGGCCAAAAAGATAGCATCAAAAAAATCATCGTGCAGCGGTTTATAAATAGCGTCTACCGGCGCATTGAGTTTGTAGGGTAGCAATTGCACCAACCATTCCCAGCCGCCTTGGTGTATAGAGAGTAATTGCAGGGATTGCTTATTATCTAGATAAGGCTGGATGAGCTCTAGGTTGCTAAACTCAAAGCGTGCGTTTAAATCCTCGGCGCTGATATTTTGTGAGGCTATGGCCTCCATAAAGTTATCGCAAATAAAACGGTAGTAGGCTTTTTCTATGCTAATAATCTCGGCCAGAGTTTTTTCGGGAAAGGCGTGGTTGAGATTGCTACGCACAATGTCGCGACGGTAGCGCACTAGGTAATAGGCCAAACTATAGAGGACGTTAGAAAGTTGATACAACGCGGGTAAAGGTAGCTTGGCGAGCAGGGCGATTAATAGTTTCATCAATAGATATAACGGTACTTTAGGGCGATAATAAGTGCACTATTGTAATGACAATGGTGCTTGCAGCACAGCCTTAATTAGGCCTTAATACGCACTATTGCTCATATTGGCTATTATGCTACTACTAATAAGATTGCGAAAAAGGTGAATAATGGACGAGCAGCGTAAATATGTACGGGCGGAGTGCTCGGCAACAGTTGAACTCAACCACCCCAGCCTAGCTTACCGTGAACTCAAAGCCAGAGACTTATCGGACGGCGGCATGTTTGTCATATTGGGGGCCAATATTGCGCCGCCTATAGGTACCGTGCTTAAGGTTAAAATTAAACGCTATACCGGTGTTATTAATGATGAGCCTGTGGCTATGCAGGTGGTGCACCATAATAACGGCGGTGTGGGCTTGATGTTTGTTTAGTCCTACAGTGGGTTAATTCGGGTTATGGCTAATAGTGTTACGGCTAAATAATGGTACAGCCAATAATGAAATTAAGGCTTTATGGTAGATAATAATTCCAATCCGCTGGGTTTAGACGCCACTATTGCCGCTGAAATAGGCAAGGTACAACAGTTAAATTTGCAGCTATTGGCGCAACAGTTTAGCGAGTTATGGAGTCACGGCCGCAATATTATTTTGTGCTGGTGTGCGGTGGAGTCTGGGGTAGAGGTGTTGGTTGTGCCTCATTACTTTTTAAGTGATTTTACTGAAAGCTTAAATGATTGTTCGCCAGTGGATAGGCTAGATGCGCTCAATGGCCGCTTCATACGCCAACTCATATCCGGTGGCCGGCAATTAAGTGTGGAGGACTTGCACAGTACCGCCAAGCGCTTTGATTTAGAGGTGCAGGCTTTGGCCTTGCCTGTGCCGGTGACTAAAAAGAACGTAGTCTGTAAAGCGATAGATCAACTGGTGCAGCGTTACAGCCTTAACTATGTCAAAAACCGCGGCGTATTATTATTTGATATCTGCGACTTTTCCCTGGTTACTTCATTTGAACAAATTAGCCAGCTTAGCAGCTTGTCCTACTCCTTAAACTCGGCACGGATTAAATTGCGCAGCATAGGCGTAGAGGTTAATTTTTCCCGTACCACTACCGGTGACGGTTATTATATTTGGAACCGCGATAGCCGCCCGCAGGGCAATGCCGACTTGTTTTATTTTATGCTGTTAGTGTTGGCCGATAACGCGCTGGCACGACGCAAAATGCAGCAACATAATAAGCGCCGTAGAGCGAAAGCCAATAACGTGCCATTACTGCGCACAGGCTTCCATATAGGCAGCCATTATGAGTTTTACCAAACTGAGTCCGGTACCGCTGCGGTGGATAGTTTTATTGTCGGTGATGTCACCATAGAGCTGGCCAGAATGTTAGAGCTGGCCCAGCCCGGGCAAATTTTTATAGGGGACATAGACACCTGGCTGCCTACCTCTAGAAGTGAGGGTTCATATCTAGTTACCGTCGATAGCCAAAACTTTGTCGACAGAGTGAGCCGCAGGGCGGGGGCGCTCAATGGCCTGGAGTTATCGGGCGAAAAAATCAGCGATTTACATTGTTATTTAACCGGTGAAACCGGCGCCAGTGCCGGTCGCAGCGTTAGGCGTTTTAAGGTCACCGATAAGCATGGCTATAGCCGTAATGTTTATAATTTGCGCATCAATATTCGAACCTGTGACGGGCGTCCACTCCTACTAGGCCTGTCTGATAGTAATCTACCCAAACGTCAATACGATGGTGTAACCGCTATCGCCGAAAGTGATCGTGTATTAAAGCGCCTATCGCCTAGCATAGCGGTAGCCGACGATTAATTAAGGATAAGCTTAAGCTACTAGGGGACAAGATGGCCGGGCAAGTGCACAGCGTTACCATGGATGTAACAGGAACCGTTAATGTTAGCGATGGGCAAGATGTTTGCCGCGCCGTGCGGGCGATATTGTCAGCCAGATACCCCGGCCATGACTTCACTATTCTCAGCACCCTTTATCACGATTTTTCCGCCTTGTATCAAGGCCACTACCCTGGTTACATCGCCTGCGAAACCCCCTATCACGACATACAGCATGTGTTAGACGTGAGCTTGGCGATGGCGCGCCTATTGGATGGCTACGATAAAAGCCACAGCCCAGACCAGCAACTAGGCCCAGAGTTGGCTGTTCTAGGTATGGCAGTGGCGCTGTTTCATGACTCCGGCTATATACGCAGCAGTGATGACAAGCAAACCCAGCACGGCGCGGAATATACCAAAACTCACGTTAGTCGCAGCGCTGCGTTTATGGCACATTATTTTCCGCAAGTAGCTCTGGGGCAGTGGGCTCAGCTAGCGGAAAAATTGGTGCATTTTACCGGCTACGAAGTGCAGCCCGAAGATATTGAATTGAGCGACCCCAAGCATCGGATATTGGGCGCCATGATAGGTACCGCCGATGTGGTGGCGCAAATGGCCGATGTTGCCTATCTCAATAAATGCCGTGATCACCTTTATCCAGAGTTTGAATTGGGCGGCATGTTAAAGCAGCGTTTAGCCGATGGTAGTGAACATATTATTTACAGCTCGGCAGAAGATTTGCTGGCCAAGACGCCGGGCTTTATCAAAAAAACGATCACCGAGCGTTTAGATGGCCATTTTCAAGGCCTGTACCGCTATGTAGAGGCGCATTTTGGTGGCGCTAATAAATATATGGATGCTTTAGAAAATAACTGTAAACATTTAGAATCGCTGCTGGCAAAAAACGATCCCGAATTATTAAAGCAAACCCTACATCGCCCCGAGTAAATCCTATGTCTCGTTCCGAGCTGGTTGTGCTGCTGGATGAAAGCTATCCGCAGCAGTTACAGTCGCTGGCCCAGCAATTACAACTCCCTTTAGTCAACCCCGATCAGTTAGCTGACAGCCATGCCGAATACGGCCTAGGTTTTTTTCAGCAGGCCCTGGGGGTGAAAGAATTAGCCAGTAAAGCCGGTCCCGTGTCGGTGGATTTTACCAGTGGCACGGCCGCTCACCGGCGCAATATGGGCGGTGGTGAATTGATAGTCAAAGCGATGGGCGGTAGTAAACAAAACCGACCTAGCGTGGTTGATATTACCGCTGGCTTAGGGCGCGATAGTTTTGTGCTGGCCAGCTGGGGCTTTACTGTGCAAATGCTAGAGCGCTCGCCCATAGTGGCTAGCTTATTGGCTGATGGCTTGCGGCGCGCTCAGCACTGTGAAAATTTTGAAGTACAGGACATCGCTGGCCGCATGCAATTATGGCAGGGCGAGGCGCAGGATTATTTAGTGGCGCTAAGTGATGAGCAGCTGCCCGATATTATCTATATGGACCCTATGTTCCCACCCTCTAAAAAGTCGGCACTGGTTAAAAAAGATATGCGTGTGTTTCATGCCATCGTCGGCAAGGAGCAGGACGGCAGCGAGTTACTGGCGACCGCGCGGGCCAAGGCTAGGCACCGGGTAGTAGTAAAACGTCCCAAAAAATCTGCCTACTTGGCCGATCAGCAGCCCAGTTTTAGCTTGGCGGGTAAGGCAGTGCGATTTGATATCTACAGCCTGCGCGCTTTTGTCAAATAAATGCCGCGGGCAAAAAGTGTCAGACATAAAAAAGCCCGCTAGCAGCGGGCTTTTTAGTAGTGCAGGCTAATTAAGCTTTTTTGGCTTTCTTAGCAGCTGGCTTTTTAGCGGCTTTCTTAGTAGCAGCTTTAGCTTTCTTGGCAGCTGGTTTCTTAGCGGCCTTTACAACTACTTTCTTGGCTGCTTTCTTAGCGGCTTTTTTGGCTGCTGGTTTTTTAGCAGCAGGCTTTTTAACGGCCTTTTTGGCTTTCGCTTTTTCTTTAGCGGCAGCTTTCTTGGCAGCAGCTTTAGCTTTGGCAGCGGCTTTTTTAGCAGCAGCTTGAGCTTTAACAGCTTTCGCTTTAGCGGCTAATTTAGCTTTAGCGGCAGCTTTCTTAGCTTGGGCTTTTTGCTTAGTGGCGGCTTTTTTAGCTGCTACTTTCGCTTTAGCGGCGGCTTTCTTAGCTTGGGCAGCTTCTTTTTTAGCAAGGGCTTTGGCGGCCGCAGCTTCAGTTTTAGCTTCTACGGCGGCAGCTTTTAAGCCTGCTTTGGCAGTGGCAACTTCAGCTTTAAGGGCGCTGGCAATATCTTTAGCGGCTTTTTCAGCAGCTTTAGCTTTAGCGGCAGCAGCTTTAGCTTTAACAACAGCGGCTTGGTTAGCAGCGTTTTTCTTGGCTTTAGCTTTGGTTTTAGCAGCAGCTAGTTTTTTAGCGGCAGCAGTAGCTACAGTTTTAGCTTTAGCAGCGTCTTTAGCAGCCTTAGTTGCAGCTTTTTCAGCAGTAGCAGCTTGGCTAGTGCGAGCTTTTTCAAGCTTAGCTTTAAGCTGAGCGATTTCTTTCTCTATTTCAATAACAGGGTTTGCAACTTTTTTTGCAGCGGCCATAGTTTTGTCCTTACGTTCATTAAAAAATAATTATAAAGGTTCAAAAAGCTTTGTTTAAAAAACAAGCGAATTATACCCGGCTTTTTCTACGAAGAAAGTGAAAATAGAAAATAAGTAGCTGAAAACAAACAAATTGGCATTATTTTTTTAATCTTTTGTAAAATTATTCGGCATTTTTGCTCTTTAGCTTCTTTTTGCTGTAAAAAATTCCCCCTGTCTTGCGTACCAGACCCGTTGTGGACCATACTTTTTGGCAGGTGAATGATTAACTTAATGAACGAAAAAAAGAGTGTGTGAAATGGAAAAGAATACCCAAACAGAAATAGAGGCGGCTGTATTTCGTCGCTTATTGGCCCATTTGGATAGCCGCAAAGATGTGCAAAATATTGAGCTGATGAATTTGGCGAGCTTTTGTCGCAATTGCTTAGCTAAATGGTATATGGCTGAGGCAGAAGAGCGGCAATTAGCGCTAGATTATGATGGGGCACGGGAGATTGTTTATGGTATGCCTTATCAGGAGTGGAAGGAAAAATACCAATTAGAAGCCACCCCGGAGCAGCTAGCGGCGTTTAATAGCGATAATAAATAGTGGTGTCTAGCTCTGGGGTGGTAAGCCTATTTATAACAGGCTGCCATGTGGCAGAAAGCGGTTATTACTATTGGTTTTAATCCATAAGCTCAGTTCTTTACTTATGCCCATGCCCCGTTGTTTTAATATCTTCCCTAAACCGATAACGGGTGACTGATCGCCTGCTTCCCAGCCGGGTAGTTGCTCCGCCTTGGTAAAAAACTGCATTAATGCGCTGATGTCAGCATCGTTGAGCGTTTGAGCCTGAGTTTGCCAGTGATCAATCGCTAGTCGCATTAAAGGGGCGTAGTCGGCTAGTTCTTGGCTGCTGAATTGCTGTGCCAAATTATCCAGCTGTTTGTCAGTAGCTAGAGCAATAAAGCGTTGCAATAGCTGTGGGCTAACACTGATTGTGAGTTGCGATGATTGATCGGCTGACCATGTGCCTATAGTCATACTGTGTACCTGAGCGTAGTGAATTTCTTTTATTATAGTGATGCTGCAGGCAAATCATACTACTTTGCTTTTTGCTGAGCCGGTGTATACTGTTTTTATGTACAGGATTCAGCGGTTTTTTTATGTTTGCAGTCACTACAACGCTCCCCAGCCGAAAAATCATTCACTGTGATTGTGATTGTTTTTTTGCCGCTATAGAAATGCGTGACGACCCTTTGTTGCGCGGGCGGCCTATGGCGGTGGGTGGCAGCAGTGAGTTACGCGGGGTGATTTCTACCTGTAATTATGAAGCTCGTGCTTATGGTGTGCACTCGGCTATGGCCACCGCGCAGGCCAAAAAACGCTGCCCTGATTTATTGGTGGTGCCTCACAATATGGCGAAGTATCGCCTTGCCGCACAGCAGATACGCGATATTTTTTATGACTATAGTGACGCGGTAGAGCCGGTGTCTTTAGATGAGGCCTATTTAGATGTCAGCAATAGCAGTGCCTGCCAAGGCAGCGCAACCTTAATCGCCCAAGAAATCATGGCCAGAGTGTTTGCTGAGGTGGGTATTACGCTTTCCGCGGGGGTGGCCAGCAATAAATTTTTGGCAAAAATAGGTAGTGATTGGAATAAACCCAATGGCTTGTGTGTGATTTTGCCACAGCAGGTGGCCGATTTTGTGGTGGATTTACCTGTGGTAAAAATTAACGGTGTCGGCAAAGTTACGGCAGAAAAATTACATCGTATGGGGGTGCAGCGCTGTGGTGAGTTGCAGCGCTATACGGTATTTGAATTGGTGGAGCTGTTTGGTGCTTTTGGACAAAGGCTGCATCAACTTTGCCGCGGCGAAGACGAGCGGCTGGTTAAGCCTAGTCGGCAGCGTAAATCCTTAAGTGTGGAGCATACCTATCCGGTAGATAAGAACGGTTTAGCGCAATGCCTGGCGCAATTACCGGTATTGTTTGCTCAGTTGCAGCAACGTTTGCAAGCGCTGGACGGCCGTTATCCGGTCAGCAAGCAATTTGTGAAGTTTAAATTTTCTGATTTTCAAAGTACCACGGTGGAGTGCGTGACGGCGGGTAGTATTAGATTATCTGTGTACCATGATTTATTTCATCAAGCCTTTGCCCGCGGGGCTGGTCTGAGTGTGAGGTTATTGGGCTTGGGGGTACGTTTTCAGGTGAGCCAAGAGTTACTAGAGATACAGCTACCTTTATTCCCTGCTGAGTTGGCGCAGGCATAAAAGCGACTAAGTTTAGATATGGACTGCTGACATAGGTTACACTCCTTAGCGATACTTAAGACTGTGTAACGCGAGTGAGACTAAGAGGCTTTGCTGTGAATAAAATTATAGGATTAATCGTACTGGCCGGGGTGTTGGGGCTAACGGCTTGCACCACTATGCAGACCGAGACCGCCGATATCAGCCGTTTTAAGAGCAAGCAGTACCGCAACTATAGCTGGGCTACGGCAGCCATGGAGCACAAGCAGGGGCGCTCAGAGCGTGCGGTGATTATGGACCATGCTCTGCGTGAGGCACTGAACACGCAGTTAACCGCTAAGGGCTATCATTTAGTTGCCTCTGGCCAGGCGCAGTTTGTGGTGGATTATCGCTATACTCGTAAGGTGACCACCGATAAAAGTGAACCTAGTGATGCCTCTAAAGCCTTAGATGGCGCTTGGGATGTAGGTGCCACTATGGGCGACCCCGGTTTGCAGACTGAGTTTGCGCCGGATAAAATTAGCGAGTTGTTTCTGCGTTTTAGTGTACGCGACAAACTCAGCAAAAAAGAATTATGGCACGGCACCGCCTCAAAAATCATGGATGCTTCGTCAACTAGTAAAGCGCAAATTAAGATGATTACCCAGCGGGTGGTGCAAAAACTCTTTAACCAATTTCCCAGCTATTAAGCGCTGTTGGTGGTAGGCAAAAAAAAACGCTGTCGCTAACACGACGGCGTTTTTTTTGCCTGCGATAGCGGTTTACAGCGGCTGCGGTTGAATGCACAGGCTAAGCTGGCGGCTCTGCTGTGGCGCTAGGGTGACGATATCCTCGCCGGCATTGGCGGTTTCTATGCATAGCATGCGTCGGTAATCGTCGGCGGCAAAGTGGTTTAATTGCTTGGCTTTATTCATCCAAGGGTTCCACAGCACGGTGCTGTGGCTGCCGCTGCTGGTGATTAAGGTTTGCTGTTTTTGCCGCTTGTCTAGCAAGTATATTGGCGGCAGTTCTTTTTGTTGTAGCCGGGAGTGTTGATACAACCGGTTTACTTCTGTGTTGACGCGCACAGCACCCTCTTGAGTACTATGGGCTTCGGGGTTGTTAATGTCGACATAGCGCTGCTGCTCTAAACCGGTCACTTCACAGTCGCTGATATCACTCACTGCATAGTAGCTGTGTAAGGCGCTGCTATAGCTGAAGGGACGCTGGCCGTTATTGGTAACTGTTAGGTTCATCTGTAATTGCTTACCCACCTTGATCTCTAATTGCAGGCGGCTGTCATAGGGCCACAGTGCTTGTTGTGCGGCACTGGGTTGGTAGCTGAATTGTAATTGGGTTTGCTCGTTGTTGTCGGTGTTTATGCTATCGAGCTGCCAGTCGCTATTGCGGGCAAAACCGTGGGCGGAATAGGTTTGTGCACTGTCTAGCTGGCCGGTAATGGCCGCAGGGTTATCGCTTAGCTGGCCAAACCACGGCCAGCTTATGGGTATGCCGCCGCGTAACGGCCGACCCTGCTGATAGCTATTACTGCCACTTAGCCATAGGGTTTTGTTGTGGCCGTGGGCCTGATACTCGGCCACCTGTGCGCCCTGCAAAAAAATCAGTGCTTTAGCGGCACTATTGCTAACGGCTACCGCAATTAACTCCTTGTGTAGTTCTATATGTATGCCATCTAAATGGCCAAACTCACTGTAGAGTTGTTGTAGCTGTTGCGCGAGGTTCATGGTGCCTATCGTATCCTTTGGCTTGTGCAGAAGCTGCTAAGCTTAATCGCATTGCTTAGGCTAGGCCAGCAGAGAACGCAATTGCCCCAGCCTTTACTTGCAAATAGCTGCCAAGGCCTTATCATCCGCGGCCTTATAGAGCTAATAGGAACTATACGTGAGCGACCTGTTGTTTGTGCCCGGCCAGCGCTGGGTAAGTAATACCGAATCGGAGTTAGGCCTAGGCATAGTGGTTGAGGTGCTGGGCCGGCGCGTAGATATAAGCTTTCCTGCCTCGGGGGAGCGCCGCACCTATGCGGTGGATAACGCCCCGTTAAACCGTGTGCGCTACGACGTAGGGCAAGAGATTAGCACGGCTGAGGATCAGAGCTTTAAAGTGGCTGAGGTTATAGAAGAGCGCAGCTGCTTATTTTATATAGGGTATAACGAACAGGGCGAAAAGTTGACGGTGCCCGAGTTAGAGCTCAATAGCTTTGTACAGTTTAGTCAGCCGCAAGATCGTTTGTTTGCCGGCCAAATTGATAAAAACCGCGCCTTTCAACTGCGCTGTGAAACCCTAGAGCATATACGTCACCAGCAATTGTCAGAGGTACGCGGCCTAGTGGGTGCCAGAGTGCAGTTACTACCCCATCAATTATATATAGCCAGCGAAACCGCCAACCGTTTTGCCCCTAGAGTGTTGCTCGCCGACGAGGTGGGCCTAGGTAAAACCATAGAGGCGGGCTTGGTCATACATCACCAATTAATGACCGGCCGTGCCAGCCGAGTGTTAATCGTGGTGCCCGATAGTTTGGTACACCAATGGCTGGTAGAAATGCTGCGTCGGTTTAATTTGTTTTTTAGCTTATACGATGCCGAGCGCTGTCAGGCGATTAAAGAGTCGGGTGTCGATAATCCTTTCGAAGAAGCGCAGCTGGTGTTGTGTAGCCTGTCTACCTTTACTGAGCACCAAGAGTTGCATGAGCAAGCGGTAGCCGCCAGCTGGGATTTAATGGTGGTGGACGAAGCCCATCACTTAACCTGGAGCCCCGAACAGGTCAGCCCTGCTTATCGCTGTGTAGAAGCTTTAGCCAAAACCGCGCAGGGTTTATTGCTGCTAACCGCTACTCCTGAGCAATTAGGTATAGAGAGCCATTTCTCGCGGCTGCGTTTATTAGACCCCGATCGTTATTACGATGTAGCAAAGTTTATCGCCGAAGAGCAGCACTACCAGCCGGTCAATGGCCTGGTACAACAGCTTATGGCCGCGAACGTTGCCGAGCATATCGCAGCCCCTGAATTTATCAGCCAACTCAGTCAGTATTTAGGTGCTGACGCGGTGGCTCATTTACAGCAGGAATGGCAGGGCGAGCAACCGCAATTAGCGATAGCCCACGCGATAGAGCAATTGCTGGATCAGCACGGTACCGGTAGAGTTTTATTTCGCAACACTCGTGCGTCAGTGGCTGGCTTCCCCGATAGGCATTTACACCAGCATCCATTAATTGCCCCCGATGACTATATGGCGCAACTAGACGGCGCAGAGATCAATGCCAGCCTCCGGCCAGAAGTCTTATTAGGCGAGCAATGGTTGAGCAGCGACCCGCGGGTGCAATGGCTAAGCAGTTGGTTGCGCGAACACCGCAGCCACAAAGTGTTAGTGATTTGTGCGCGGGCAGAAACCGCATTGGATTTAGAATTGCATCTGCGCTTAAAAGCGGGGGTGCAGTCGGCGGTATTCCACGAGGGTTTAAGCCTAGTGGCCCGCGATAGAGCCGCGGCCTATTTTGCCGACGATGAAGATGGCGCGCAGATATTAATATGCTCAGAGATAGGTAGTGAGGGCAGAAACTTTCAGTTTTCCCATCACCTAGTGTTGTTTGATTTACCACTCAACCCCGACTTATTAGAGCAGCGTATAGGCCGCTTAGATCGCATAGGCCAGCGCCACGATGTGCAAATACACTGCCCCTATTATCAGCAAACCGCACAGGAAAGTTTACTGCGCTGGTATCACGAAGGCCTCAATGCTTTCGAGAAAACCTGCCCGGCGGGCAATAATATTTATCAGCAAGTAGAAACTGAGTTGCTGGCTTGTTTGCGTGGTGAGCCTCAGGCTAATGAGAGCCAGGCTGAACAACTGGCAGCCTTATTAAGCCACACCCAGCAAGTCACCTTGCAAACCCTAACGGCCTTACAGCAGGGGCGGGATCGCTTAGTGGAACTTAACTCCTTTAATGAGGTTAAAGCTGAGCGCATAGTAGAAGCGTTTATTGCTGAAGAGCGACGGTATGAGTTGGCCAAATATATGGAACAGGTGTTCGACTTATTTGGTGTTGATCAAGAAGAGCACACGGCGCTAAGCACGGTAATTCATCCCGGCGATCATATGCTATGCCACAATTTCCCCGGCCTGTCAGAAGATGGCATGACGGCGACCTACCAACGGGAAATGGCCCTGTCCCGCGAAGATATACAGTTTTTAAGCTGGGAGCACCCGCTAGTAACCGGCGCTATGGATATGATTTTAGGTGGCGAGCTGGGTAATACCGCGCTGGCCACTATTAAGCTACCGCCTATTAAGCCCGGCACCCTAATGTTAGAGGCGGTGTTTACCGTACAATGTTCAGCGCCACCGCAATTACAATTACACCGTTATTTGCCACTCACGACTATCAGAGTGGTAGTGGACATCAATAACACTGACCTCAGCGCGATTTTAAGCAGCGAGCGCTTAGCCAAATTAGTGGCCAAAGTCCCTAAGCGCGTAGGCCAAGATTTAGTGCGGCAAACCCGCGCTGATATTATGAAACTAATTACCCTAGCCGAAACTATTGCTGCCGTGCAGCAGGCAGCGATCGTCGAACAAGCGCAGCAGGCTATGCTCAGCCAACAAACTGAAGAAGCGCAACGTTTATCCGCGCTGGCCCAGCGCAACCCCAATATACGGCAGGAAGAAATTGATTTTCAACTGCAGGCTACTGACATGTTATCGGCCTCGCTGCAGCAGGCACGCAGCAAACTGGAAGCTGTACGGGTATTAGTGGCGGTGTAAGTTTTGCCTGTTTACAGACCGGTGGCGGCAATAATGGCTGCACAACCGTTGGCACGATACAATACCTCAGGTACCAGCCTCAGCTAAGGGCTTCAGGTAATGGCCAGTGGTATAGCTAAACAACAGCATAATGAGTAACTATTTTGAATAAAAAAACAGCGGCGAATGCTTCTGCAACTAAACCCGTCACAGCAGCATCGGCACACATAATAGTGCCCTGGAAAATCTGGGCCAGAGCTGGCCTAGATGTATTAAGCTGCCTGGCAGAAATTCCCTCTTGGTTGCGCCTATCCCACGAAATTCATCACCGCAATCAAATTAGCAATGACTTTGTGGGCGTTAATATTGCCACCTCCAGCGATCCTGGCTGTGACGATAAAGTGATGGCCTACTTGCAGGACTTAGCCATACGTCATGTGCGTATGGATTACAGCTACTGCTCACAGCAGGGCGATGCTCAGCGCTTATTAAATCGCGTGTTAGCCGAAGGCTTGGATGTGATGCTGGATTTATTCCCGCCCAAAGAAGAGGCCGCGGCGTTGCGCGATGACGTGCAGGCGCAACAGCGCTGGCGCGAATTTTTACAGCAGGTGTTTAGCGAGTACGCCGGACAGGTTAGTATTTTTGAGATTGGCAGTACCCCTAATCGCGGCAAGTGGTCGGGCTTTGATGGCATTAGTTATTTACATGCCTGGCAAATTGCTACCGACGTGGCCCAACAATTTGAAGTGACCTTAGCCGGCCCCAATATCTCCGACTTTGAACCCTTGTATAACTTTGCCTATTTACGCGCCATGAAGCGGGTGGATTCAGTTCCGCTTATTCATAGTGATAATTTATTTGTTGAGCGAGTCGTGCAGCCCGAAGCTTATGATCATCGCGTGGCGGGTAACTGGGCTACCCGTAAACTCAATCTCAATCTAATTAAAAAAGCGCGCATAATCGCCGAGATAGGCCATCAAGAGGGTTGTGAAAAAACCTTTTGCACCTATAAATGCTGGACCAGAAAACGCTTAAGCCGCTGGAGCCTAGACCCGGAACAAAAAAATGCCGATTATCTGGTGCGTTATTTAATTATCGCCGCCGCCAGCGGTGCCTTGGACCGCGTGTATTGGGGGCCGCTAATTTGTAACCGCGATGGCCTAGTAGACTGCGGTGATGGCGGCTATCCCCATGTCGATAATGTCAGTTTTTATAAAGAAGTGCGTGGCGAAGTGGCAAACTTTACCCCCACCAAAGCCTACGTCGCCTTTAAATATATATCGGCTTTATTACGCCATGTGGTTTGCGTGCAAGGGGTGAGTGCCGATAACGGCATCAACCATTTTATTTTTGAAACCGAGCAGGGCGGTGAGGCGCATGTGGTGTGGTGCTTGGATCGCAGCGCCTTGGCACTTAGCGATATTTACAGCAAAGCACAGTTAGAGAGTGCCAGTTTCAAAACCGCTGAGGGTGTAGCTCCCCAGCAGTTGCCCATGATGGCGACCGAGCAACCGCTAATTATTGAATGGTCGCAATTACAAAGCGGCCGCCCCAGCAGTGATGATATCCGCACCTTGGATGACGTACTTGGCCGCACCGTTGTTTATCATGCTCACCCCGGTTTGCAGTCCGTGGCGGTGAATACACCGCAGTGGCTGGGGGTGGTGGCCGTAGCTGACGGACAAGACGTTGAGGCTACGGTTGCTACTTATATGCCCGCGGCGATGTTGGCGGCGCAAGAACTGGCGGTATTGCGCGACACCCGCAATCGTTTGTGGAATATACAGCTGAATGAGCAGGCTGAAGAAATACAAACGGTTAAATTAAATCGTGCTAAAGGCATCAAAAAATTCACCTATAGATTTATGCCCAGCAAGGGCAAAAGACATTGGAATAATGCTACCGAAATGTTGCGCAGAGGGATTAATACGCCTCAGCCCTTAGCCTTTTTTGAGCGCCATAAAAATGCGGGTATAGAAGATAATTACTATGTGTGCCGCTTTGTGCCCAATGCATTTTCGGCTAGAAATGTGTTTCAGGCCTTTAACCAAGGTGAAAGCGTTTATAAAGGCATGACTAAAGAAGCCTTTTTTGAAGCTATTGCCGCGTTTATTGCCACTATGCACGCCAGCAATATTGTTCATAGGGATTTGTCGTCAGGTAATTTGATGATGACTATGGATGAGCAGGGTTTAAATTTTTACGCGATTGATATAGGCCGAGCGAGCATTGATAAAACCAAAACTATTACTGATATGCAGCGCGGCATCGACTTAAAGCGGATTTGTTATAAATTAAATTGGGCCGATAGAGCATTGTTTATGGCGGCGTACCATCACTGTATCGGTAAAGAGGTAAAATTCTGGCAAGCTATGTTGTGGTCTTATGATGCTAAGCAAGGCTTTAAAAAAGGCCTTAAAGCCAAGCTGAAAGGTAAAGCGCGTAGCTAAAGATCTATCTTGCCCCTAAGCACTTTCTTTTTGCCGTGCTTGTTTTTACTGTCCATGCGTTTGCGTTGTGAATTTTTGCTGGGCTTGGTTGCCCGGCGCACTTTTTGCCTAACCCCTGCTTGTTGTATGAAGGCTTGCAGGCGGTTGAGGGCGTCCTCACGATTTTTTTCTTGGCTGCGAAAGCGCTGTGCTTTAATAATAACAATACCGTCTTTGCTAATACGCTGGTCGTTAAGCGCTATTAGCTGCTCAACATAATACGCAGGTAGGCAGCCGCAGTGGATGTTAAAGCGCAGGTGTATGGCGCTAGAAACTTTATTGACGTTTTGGCCGCCGGCACCTTGGGCGCGTATGGCGGTTAATTCAATGTAGTCTAGCGGTATAGTGACGGTGTTAGAGATTATTAACATGGCTTTTCGTTGTGCGCAGCCAGCTAAAAATTAAGCGTTGCTGTGCAACTTGATATAGGTTTTAAGTTGTTCAGCAACGGCGGGTTGCTGGCTATCTATGGCTAGCTGTACGTGCTCCCAGCCTATAGGGGCGTTGTTGCCTTCTACTAGCCATTCAACATCATCGAGATGGCCTTCCTCTATAGAGGTTTTTAATTGTTCTGCGCGAGTCATAATGATGTGTAATTTTTTGCTAAAGCTAAGTGATGGCGTTAGTGGGCGCTTAGAGCCTGCGTGTCATACTTAGTTCAGTTGTTATTGTTATCAATACTGCCGTGTATTTGCCGTTGTTATTGCGGGCTAATGTTTAGCCTAGGCGACAAGGGGGGCGATTGTACGCACTTTGCCTGCAATTGAAACGGTAATATTTACAATATGAAAAAAAAGTCTAATAGGGATTATTCCCATTCCCAGCGTAAAAGCTCACCAAAATCGTCATAAATCATTTTTTTACGTGGCCGGCGATTAGCTTTGGGCTTGGCGCTGCTGCTGGTTTTGGCTTTTTTGCGCTCTTCTAAGGCGGCGACAGCTTCAGTCACATAGGTGCGCTCGGCTTTGGGCTCTTGAAAAGGGGTATTGTCGGGTTTGAGGGGGCCATAGCTGGAGGGTCGGCCGCTAATGCCTGAGGCAATCTCCGCGACTGCACCACCTTCGTGTAGGAAATCGCGGATCTGCTGATCCATTTCGTCGCGTATATTAGCTTTGCTAATGGGCTTTTTCACTGCAGTTGCCATTGGTTGTTTGCGGGCCAGCCGCACAGTGTAATCGCTGGGCTGGCTTAGGTACAGGGCTATCAGGGATAAACTAGCTGGGCTGTTGCTCGCGCTGCTGCATATGCCACAGGGCGGCGTAATGGCCCTGTGCGGCCAGCAGTTGCTGGTGTTGGCCCTGTTCAACGATTTTGCCTTGCTCTAGTACGATGATGCGATCGGCATCAATAATGGTAGAGAGCCTATGGGCTATCACTAGGCTGCTATGCCCCCTAGCGGCGGCTTGTAGAGCCGTTAAGATAGCTTGCTCAGAGTGGCTGTCCAGTGACGAGGTGGCCTCGTCAAAGGCCATAATGGGTGGGTTTTTCAGCAGGGTGCGGGCTATGGCCACGCGCTGCTTTTCGCCACCGGATAATTTTAGGCCGCGCTCACCCACTGGTGTGTCGTAGCCCTGCGGCAGGCTGGCAATAAAGGGCGCTAGATGAGCCATTTGGCAGGCCTGTTCGATTTGCTGGTGGCTGGCGCTGGGTAGCCCGTAGCGTATGTTTTCATAGAGGCTGTCGTTAAACAGCACGGTGTCCTGCGGCACTATGCCTATGGCTTGGCGCAGTGATTGCTGGCTAACCGTGCTGATATTTTGCCCGTCTATGCTAATAGCTCCGCTGCTGACGTCGTAAAAGCGAAACAGCAGTTTCACCAAGGTAGACTTGCCCGCGCCGCTGGCACCCACTACGGCCACTTTTTCGCCGGGCTGCACCTCAAAGCTCACGCCTTGCAGTATGGGGCGGTCGGCATGGTAGTGAAAATAGACATTATCAAAACGGATATGGCCCTGGCTGACCACTAGCTCGCTGGCGTGGGCCGTATCCTGCACCTGCGGCTGCTGGGCTAACAGAGTAAACATTTGCTCTATGTTGGTCATAGAGCTTTTGATTTCTCTATATACAAAGCCTAAAAAATTCAGCGGCAAAAATAATTGCATCATAAAGGCGTTGACCAAGATGAAATCCCCTAGGCTCATTTTACCTTCGGTGACCTGCTGTGCTGCCAGCCCTATCATTAGGGTTTGCGCCACCGCGATAATTAAGGCCTGGCCGCCGTTGAGGGTAAACAGCGATAGTCGGTTGCTGCGCCGCGCCGACTCCCATTCGGCTAAGGCGCTATCGTAGCGCTGCGCCTCGTAGTGCTCATTGTTAAAGTATTTAACGGTTTCATAATTGAGCAGGCTGTCCACGGCGCGGGTGGTGCTGGCGGAGTCGGCTTGGTTGGCGGCGCGGACAAACTGGGTGCGCCACTCGGTGGCGATGATGGTATAGATAATGTAGAGGGTGACGGCGACGATAATAATCAGTGAAAAGGCGATGCCATAATTGACTAGCAACAAGCCGGCTATCATCAAAATCTCTATCAGGGTGGGGAAGATATTAAAGACGAAAAAACGCATTAAAAAGCTAATGCCGGTGGTGCCTCGCTCTATATCCCGCGATAGCCCACCGGTGCGGCGGTTAAGGTGAAAGGCCAAGTCCAGTTGGTGCAAATGCTCGAACACTTTTAAGCCTATGCGACGCATGGCACGCTCAGTGACGTGGCCAAAAATGGTATCGCGCAGTTCACTGAATAATACATTAGAGAATTTGGCCAAACCAAAAGCCAGTACCAAGGCCAGCGGCAGGGCGATAAGCTGGGCATCGCTGCCGCGCTGTATATCCAGCTTATCGACCAGATCTTTTAACACAAAAGGGCCGTAGACATTGGCACCCTTGGCCGCCAGCAGGCAGCCTATGGCCAAGGCTATGCGGGCTTTATACTCGGCCAGATAGGGCCAGAGGGTGACTAATATCTGCCAGTTAAAACCTTTAAATTCGGCTTGCGTGTTGCTGTCTAGATGGCGCATAGAGGGGGAGCTGCTCGTTAATAGTGCAATAAATAATGCAATAAATAGTTCGATATTAGACCAATAAAATCCGGCTAGTGTAGCCTTAAACGCAGCGCTTGTATCGTGGGCGGCAAGGCCGATAAGTTTATGATAAGCTGCGCAATCCTTTTTAATGACTGATTGAGTGAATTTTTATGTCTGATACGTATACCAGCGTTGAGCAACGCGCCAGCTACGGCATAGGCCGTCAAATGGGCGATCAACTTGCCGCTAACCCTTTTGATGGTGTTGATGCCGATGCCGTTGCCGCTGGCCTTATCGATGCGCTTGCTGGCAAAGCCAGTGTTGTGTCGCAGGACGATTTAAGCGCTGCTTTCCAAGAAATTACCCAGCGCATGCAAGCCAAAGAAGCCGAAAAAGCCAAAGAGTTTACTGTTGAGGGCGATGCCTTCCTAGCTGAAAATGCCAAGCGTGACGGCGTTACAGTAACCGAGTCCGGCTTACAGTATGAAGTATTAGTGGCCGGTGAAGGTGACAAGCCTACTGCCAGTTCTACCGTGCGCACCCACTACCACGGCACGCTAATTGACGGCACCGTTTTCGACAGCTCTGTTGATCGTGGTGAGCCTGCTGAATTTCCTGTTAACGGCGTTATTGCCGGCTGGACCGAAGCCTTACAGTTAATGCCTGTAGGTTCAAAGTGGAAGTTATCAGTACCTTACAGCCTTGCCTATGGCGAGCGTGGTGCTGGTGGTGCTATAGGCCCATACACAACCTTAGTATTTGAAGTTGAATTGCTAGATATTGTTGCTTAATTGCAGTCGCTAGCTGGAAGTCTCTAGTCGCTAGTTTGTGCGGCTAGAGACTAGCGACTGTAGACTATTGACTGTTCCCCATATGCCTATCTTATATTCTTTTCGTCGTTGCCCCTACGCTATGCGCGCACGTTTAGCGCTGGCCTATGCTGGCCTAGCTGTAGAGCTGCGGGAAGTCGTGTTGCGCGATAAGCCGGCCGAATTACTGGCCTGCTCGGCGAAAGCTACGGTGCCGGTATTGCAGTTGCCTGAGGGCTCTTTAATGGCTGATGGCACTGTGATGGCTGATGGCTCTCTAATAGCTGATGGCTCTGTGATAGATGAAAGCGTGGAGATTATGCAGTGGGCATTAGCGGCTAATGATCCCGACGGTTGGTTGGCTAGTAATGGCAGCGAACAAGCGGTTTTGATTGCGCGCAACGATAACGAATTTAAAAGTGCATTGGATAGATACAAATACCCTAATCGCTATGTAGACGATTACCCCCAGCTGAGCTTGTTAGAAATAGAACAACAGTATAAGCAGCAGGCGGAAATATTTATTAACGAGTTAGAGTTACGCTTACAGGCCCAGACATTTTTAATGGGGTGTAAAGTAAGTATGGCAGATATGGCGATTTTGCCTTTTATACGGCAGTTTGCCTTTGTTAATAAGGCTGGCTTTGATGCGGCGCCTTATCAACATGTGCAGCGTTGGCTGCAACAATTTTTACAATCCGAATTATTTGCCCAGGTAATGATTAAGTTACCGCAGTGGCATGCAGGTGATGAGCCGATTATTTTTGCGCAATAATTATTGAGAAATAACGCAGTAATTATTCAATAACAACAAGCCCTATTGATAAGAAAGAAGTGACTATGTGGTTTAAAAATTTATTAGTTTATCGCTTTACCAAACCCTTTACTGAAACCGTAGAAAACTTAGAGGCCGCTTTATCCGCGAAATCGTTTAACCCCTGTGGTAGCCAAGAGCTGAGCAGCTATGGCTGGGCGGCACCCTTGGGTAAGCATGGCGAAATGTTCACCCATGTCGCCAACGGTTACATTATGTTGTGCGCACAGCGTCAGGAAAAAGTTTTACCCGCCGGTGTGATTAATGAAGCACTGATTGAAAAAGTTGAACAGATACAAGCTCGCGATGGTCGTTCAGTAGGGCGTAAAGAGCGTATAGATTTAAAAGATGAAGTGCTGTTTGAACTATTACCTAAAGCCTTTACTCGTTCGTCGCGGCAGTATGCCTATATAGACCCACGTGCAGGTTTACTAATTATTAATGCCGGTGCGGTTAAGCGCGCTGAAGAGTTTATGAGCTACTTGCGGGAAACCCTAGGCACTTTACCGGTGATAGCGGCGACGGCAAAAAACGTACCGCAGCATGCGATGACGCAATGGGTGTTAGAGAACAAACCGCCGCAAGGCTTTGAACTGGGTGGTGAGTGTGAGCTGCGCGACAAGGCCGATGACAGTAGTATTATCCGCTGTAAAAATCAGGACTTGGGCTCTAAGGAAATTAACAGCCATTTAGCTGCCGGTATGTGGGTGAATAAATTGGCGATGAGCTGGCAGGGCGGCATAGATTTTATCGTCGATGATCAGCTGGCGATTAAACGCATTAGCTTTGGCGACTTAATTCAAGAGCAGGCTGAAAAACAAAGTGCCGACGATGCTGCTGCGCAGTTTGATGTCGACTTTAGTATTATGACGCTGGAGTTCGCCAAATTTATTAAAGATATCTATGTGGCTTTTGGCGGCGAAGATTTGTCGGGGCTGGATGACTGACTGCATGGCTAGCTGAATAGTCAGCTTAGGTGAGCAACTTTAGAATACGCTGAGTTTGCAGGGCAGTACCTGCAAGCTGCAGCCTTTAACTAGGCACTTTTAGCTTGGTTTCTGCCAGCTAGCTTGGCTTTATATAAGGCCTGGTCGGCGCGGGCAATAAGCTGATCTATAGTTTGATCGCCATGGCTGGCCTGCGCAACACCACAGCTGGCGCTAATATCCAAGGCGTGGCTTTTTACTTCCACGTCTATTTCGGTAATTTTTTGCAGCAGCCGCTGTGCCTGCAGCATGGCGGCATTTAATTGGCTGTCGCTAAGACAGATTAAAAATTCCTCCCCTCCCAAGCGACCAACAAAATCAGTTTGCCTTTGATTACTTAATAGCTGCTTAGCAATTAATTGCAGTACTAAGTCGCCTATACCGTGGCCGTAGTTATCGTTGACCTGCTTGAAATGATCTATGTCTAGATAAATAACCGATAGCGGCGTTTGGTAGCGTTGATAGCGGTCAAATTCATGCTGTAAACGCTCCAATAGGCGATTGCGGGAATAGACTTGAGTAAGGCTGTCATAGTCGGCCAATAGCTGCAGCTGCTCTTGCGAACTGACTTGTTTTAATAGAGCTTCGATAACGCTGGCAAACTCGTTGATAAGTGTCGTTTGCTCGGCATCAAAGTGGCCGGCGACATTACGTAACGCGCAAAAGGTACCAAAGATGCTGCCGTCAGGCCAGTTAACAGGCACGCCATAGTAGGCGATCATGCCTAGTTTTATCTCGGGGTTGTTATGCCATAGCGGGTCGTTAAGGGCGTCGCTTACTTCCAGTGGCTGTTGTGTGGCGATCACAGTTTCGCAATAGATTCCTGAGTTTAGGGCTACAGTGTCACTGCTGCGGAAGGGGCTTTGCGGCGTGTCGGCAGAGCTAATAACTTCCATGCTGTCGCTGTTTTGCCGCATGATTAACACGGCGGGTACCTGACAAACTTTAGCGACTAAATTGGCTATGGTTTGGCAGGCCTGCATGACATCGGGGTAGTTGCGTATATCTGCTTGGCTCATAATGCGGCTGACTACATAAATGTATAAAGCATAGAGTAAGCATAGAACCTGTACGGTTTTTTGCCTGTAAATAATTAAGAGGAAATAAAAAGGGGTAATAATTAGGGGGCAACTAAAAAGGGGCAATAATTAAGGGGTAATTAAAAAGGGCCTGGGCGGCCCTTAATCATGGTGTTGCTCTAGATAGGTGAGTACTACAGCAGTGCGGCTATTTCACTCAGTAATTCTTTGTCTTTAACCGGCTTGACCATATAGCTTTTGGCACCTTGACGCAGGCCCCACTGGCGGTCAGTTTCCTGATCTTTGCTAGACACTAAAATAATGGGGATATGCGCGGTCTCTACTGCCTTGCTGATTTGACGGGTAGCCTGAAAGCCGTTGAGGCCGGGCATTACCACATCCATTAAAATCAGGTCGGGTTTTTCGCTGCGGGCCATTTTAACGCCACTTTCACCATTGTCAGCGCGCATCACTGAGTGACCATTTTTTTCTAAGATGCTAGAGAGTTCTTTTTGATCTATAGGTGAATCGTCTACGATGAGTATATTTGCCATTATTGTTACCTTGTGCGCCATCTGCCGGTGCGGCGGCTGGTTTTATTATTAGCTTTCTTGCTGGTGCTCAATATGAACCTAGATAGTAAGCGAGTTCGGCTCCGTACGCCAACCTCTGTTAGTATAGACATCTAGCTTATTAAGAAAACCCCTTGCACTGTATATTTAATTGAATCCTGCATGAAACGCGCTGTATTTACCCAAGGCTCTACCCTTAAGCACATTCTGATCATGACCGGCGCCAACACCGTAGGCTTAATCGCCTTATTTAGTGTTGACCTGATTGATATCTATTTTTTGAGCCTGTTGGGTCAGGAGCAAATGGCTGCGGCAGTAGGCTTTGCCAGCACACTCTTGTTTTTTATGACCTCGCTAAGCATAGGCTTGCAGATAGCCATGGGGGCTCTAGTGGCTCAGGCCGAAGGGGGCAACGATAGAGCATTGGCGGGGCGTCATTGTAGTAATGTGATGCTGTTTAGTGGGTTGGTTGCGGCGCTAGTTTGCTTTCCTGCTTGGTTGTTTGCCGAGCAATTGTTAGCCTTTATGGGCGCGCAGGATGAAACCCTGTCCTTGGCGCTATCCTATTGCAATATTTTATTGCCGGCGACACCGTTATTGGCGGTAGGCATGTGTGCCGCCGCTGCACTGAGAGCCTTAGGTGACGCCCGCAGAGCGATGCTGGCCACTATGGGCGGCGCGCTAATTAATGCCGTGCTAGACCCCATCTTTATTTTCGTCTGCGAGTGGAGCATAGAGGGCGCCGCAATGGCCTCTTTTGCTGCCCGTATAGGGGTGTTTGCCCTAGCAGTAAGCGCCATAGTGAAAGTGCATCAGTTACCCAGTAAAACCAATAAAGCTTTTTTTCGTGAAGACCTGGCCGCCATAACAGCAATAGCGGGGCCGGCGGTATTAACCAATATCGCCACCCCTATAGGCAGTAGTTATGTGCTAAAAATGATGGCTAGCTTTGGTGATAGTGCGGTGGCGGGGGCGGCTATTATAGGGCGCATAGCGCCGGTGGCTTTTGTGGCGTTGTTTGCACTGTCGGGGGCTATAGGCCCCATCATCGGGCAAAATGCGGGCGCGGGGCGCTATGATAGGGTGCGGCAAGTGGTGTGGAATGCCATGCTCAGTAATTTAGCGTATGTGCTGGTGATTTGGGCGCTGTTATTTTTACTTAGCGAGTATTTGGTGCAGTTTTTTAGCGTAGATGGCGACGCCGCCGCGCTGATCACGTTTTATACCCATTACTTGGCTGGCGGTTTTGCCTTTGGCGGCATGTTGTTTATTGCCAATGCCAGTTTTAATAATCTGCACCTGCCGTATATTGCGACTATGTTAAATTTTGGCCGGGCTTTATTGGGTACTGTGCCTTTAGTGTATATATTTTCACAGTATTTTGGTGCTGTTGGGGTGATAGCGGGTGAAGTAGCCGGCGCTGCGGTATTTGGTGTATTAGGTTTTAGCTTGGTATTGTGGCATATCAACCGTTTAGAGAAAGCTGAGTCGGTTACGGTATAAATAGCTAAATATAAAGAGGGTGGCAGAGTGTATTTTAGTTTAGGGGATTTATTGTTACTGGCGGCGTTTATTACCTTGCTGGTGTATTGGTGGCGAGCCCAGGGGGTTAAGCAGCAGGCTTTTGTCGCCGTCAAAAAACACTGTAAAGAAATGGATGTGCAGTTGCTGGATGAGGGTGTGGCGTTGCGCGGTTTTTGGTGCAAACGCGATGAGCAGGGGCGTTTAAAAATATGGCGCTCGTTTGTATTTGAGTTTAGCTCTACCGGCAACGAACGCTATCAAGGGCGAGTCTTTATGTTGGGGCAGGGCATAGAAAAAATCGAGCTGCAGCCACATCGCTTAAACTAAAGGCTGTTTGATATGCATCAAGGTCATTTCACCGTATAGGCGTAGTCTACAATTCATTAATAGTGCTTAGAGGGGAACGATGATGTATATAGATGATGCAGTAGTGGCCGGTATAATTATTGTCGTTTTATGCTTTGTAATGTTGGTGTATGTAGGGCGTTTCGCCTATAAACACATCAAAGATGATGTACAAAAAAAGCCTTAATGGCTTGCTAGCTCTTAGGCTTGGTCCAAACTATTGGTGAGGTAGCTGATAAAGCTGCTAAATAATTGCGCGTGAGAGGATGTGCCCAGTTTATTATTAATGTGTTTGCGATGCACTTTAACGGTTTCAAAACTAATATATAAATTTTCGGCTATCGATTTATTGGAATGCCCCTTTAACACTTCACGTACTATTTCCTGTTCCCTGCTGGTTAATACCTCAGCGCCAAATTGGTGAAAGGCGGCGGCAATATTTTTTGCACTGCTATCGTCTACTTTTTCATTATTTAATACCGAACTCCAATGCTGCCGGCAAATGGCCAGCAGCGTCGGCGTTGCATAGTGTAGCCGCTGTTGCTCGCGTTTATTCATTCTTCCCAAGCTACTAAAGCGATGGCCTATAGAATGGGCGATATAATAATCGGGTTTTAATTTTAACAGCAGCACGCTCTCATCACGCAGGCCTATGTTTTTGTAATAGCGCTTAAAATATTCGCTTTGCTTAAAGTGATCGGGGGCCAAGTCTTTTAGATGATAAGCGCCTGAAGGGGCGTCGTTAAAACAAAACTGGGCTATGGGATCTAGCAAATAGGCGCCTTCACAATAACTGGGGAAGGTAGGTTTAGCCCATTGCTCGGGCAGGTTGTGAAACAGCACGGTAGGTACTTCTTTAGTGGATAAGGTGTAAACAGCAATATGATTGTATTGCGTAATACTGCATATAGCCGCAGAAAGCTGCAATACAAAATCATCGCTGCCGATTTTATCAACCAGCAAGGCCAGTTGCTGGTGCCATTCTGCCGAATTTAGTAAAAGCGTACCACTCAAAACCTACCTCTCTATCTATCTCATTATCCATCTCACTATCATTTTTATTCTTTGCCTATCGCTCACAAATACCCCCGCGACGTTATAGGCAATACCTGTTGCTTGTGGTCTTCTAGGCACCGTCGGGAGCCATAGGCTTTTGGTCGACATGATAGTCGTATTTCATGCGAATACTCTAGCACAATAATAATGGGGAGCACCTATGTACCAACACAAAACACTGGCCTTAAAGAGCATAGCCGTAGCAATAATGAGCAGTGCGGCACTGAATGCCGGGGCCTATCAGCTTGAAGAAGTTATGGTGACTGCGCAAAAGCGTCAACAAAGCGCGCAGGACGTCAGTATAGCGATTACCGCCTTTGGTAGTGAATCGATTAAAGATTTAGGTATGGAGCAACCCATCGATGTTGCCGCACAAACACCGGGTTTGTTTATTAAAAACGGTATAGGCGTAGCCAACCCCTACATCAGCATACGCAATGTCGGCCAATCGCTGTTTGTTACTAATGCTGCTCAGCCCGTGGGCATGTATATGAATGAGGTGAATCTGGCCTATACCAGCCTAATGTCACTACCCATGTACGATATAGAGCGCATAGAGGTTTTAAAAGGGCCGCAGGGCACTTTGTTTGGCCGTAACAGCACCGCCGGTGCCATGAGCCTGTTCTCAGCTAAACCCAGCATGGAGGCCGGTGGTGAGTTTACCTTACAGCTGGGTAATAAAAATTTAGTAGAAACTGACGGTTATATTAACGGCCCGCTTAGCGATACCGTGGCGGGGCGTTTTGCCTTTACCAGCAAAAACCGCGATGGTTTTTATAAGAACAATGCCACCGGCAATGAGCTGGGCGAAGTAGAAATGTGGGCCGGCCGAGGTAGCCTGTTATGGGATGCCAACTCGGCACTGACCACCCACTTAGTGCTAGAGGCGGTGAAAGATCGCAGCGGCAACACCCCTTGGGCCAGTTTCGGTATTGCCGATGCCTCTGATCCACAAACCAATGCTGGCGTTGATTGGGTGCCAGGCAATGCCTTTGGCCGCGACGAGGCCTATGGCGCGGGTAATTCTACCGGCTTTGCCGGCAGTAATGCCTGCTCGGAAGACATGAGCCGTAAAGAACTGCAGGCGCAAAATGAACTGGGCCGTTGTGTCACCAGCACTGGCCACAGTGGCGACGGCGATTTATATGAAGGCGAATTCAGTTTAGAGCCGGTTTATCACCACGATCTTTACAGCGCGATGCTTAATGTTAATTACGAAGCCGATGAGGTCACCCTAACCTCGGTTACCGGTTACCTATATTCTGATCGTATCTTGCAGGAAGAGTTTGATGGCACCGCCGCTATTAGTGCCGATCAAACCTATACCTCAGTGACTGATGTGTTTTCCCAAGAGCTGCGCTTGTCAGGCGACAGTGATCATTACAATTGGGTGGCAGGTGTTTACTACGGTGCCGATAAAGTCGATACCAAAGACACTTACGATTACGCCGACACCTGGTTTCACAGCAAGCTGGTGGACTTTGTGCAAGAAACTACCACTTACGCGATGTTTGGCCATACCGAATGGCATATTGCGGATAGTTGGTCGTTAATTGCCGATGCGCGTTACACCGCTGAGGAAATTACTTTTGATGGTGGTACTTATCTTATTGATGTTACCGACGCCGACTTTGACGATTTATTATTTGGCGTGCCGCTAGAAAATCGCCAGCTATCGACGGCTACTGATAATGAAACTACCGCCAATGAAATGACCTGGAAGCTAGGCATAGATTACAAACCCAATGATGACTGGCTGGTATATGGTTTTGTCAGCCGCGGCTTTAAAAGTGGTGGTTACAATGGTACCTGGACCTCTTCTGATGCTGAGTTGATCCCTTACGAGATAGAAACCTTAATCGATTATGAAATCGGTTTTAAAGGCACGCTAATGGATAACACCCTGCAATTAAACGGTGGCGTGTTCTATTACGATTATCAAGATTTACAAGCTTTTGTATTAGATGCCAGCGGTGTGTTTAACGTCAGTAATATACCCGAAACCGACATTTACGGTGCCGAGTTAGAGTTGTGGTGGCGGCCGCTGGATGGATTAGATATACGTGCCGGCGCCTCTTATACCGATGCTGAAATTAAAAAAGTAACCGCCGACCAAATGGCCAACGGTATTCTAGCGGGCAACACTACCGCCAATGCTGCCGAATGGATGTTTAATGGTTTGCTGCGTTATGAGTGGGCCTTGGCGGAAGGTTATATCACTGCTTGGCAAACGGATTTTAATTATCAGGATGATACTTACTTTACCGTGCAAAACACCGAAGCAGCCAGCCAAGAAGGTTTTTGGTTAGCCAACGCGCGGGTGAGTTTACGGCCCGAGGTAGGCGACTGGGAAGTGGCACTATGGGTTAAAAACTTAGCGGACAAAGAATATGTCACAGAAATGTTCCCCGATACGCTAGAGTCCTTGGTGGCTTATAACCCCAGCACACCAAGAACCTATGGCGCGTCCTTTACCTATAAGTGGTAAGGCGACAAGCCTAGCTAAGCGGTATGCTTAATAGGCGCTAAACACATGGCTGTTTAGCGCCTATTAACATTAATTTTCTGTGAGTTCGTTGTCTATGTTAGAGCCTGGTATAGAAAGTCTAATCCCCACGCTGGTGGTGTTAATCACTGCAATAGTATTAAAGCGAGCACTAGAGGCCTTAATTATAGGCGCGCTAGTGGGCTTTATAATGCTGCAACAGCATTTATTTATGTCTGGTTTTTTAAACGCTGTTTTACAGTCTATCAGTAATGAAACGGTAGGCTGGATAGTACTAACCGTGGCCATGTTTGGCAGCATAATTACGCTATTGGTTAAGTCGGGTAGTGCTTCCGCCTTTGCCGGCTCTTTAACCCGATATATCAAAACCGGTCCGCAGGCCTTAATGGCGACGTGGGGATTGGGCTTATTAATTTTTATTGATGACTACCTCAATGCTCTAGCGGTAGGCTCGGCCATGAAAAAGGTTACCGATAAATTAAAAGTGTCTAGAGAAATGCTGGCCTATGTGGTGGATACCACCGCCGCACCGGTCTGTATTTTATTGCCTTTTTCAACCTGGGCGATTTATGTATCGGGTTTGTTGGAATCTAATCATGTTGCCGCTGTGGGTGAGGGTATGCGCGCTTATATTAGCGCCATACCCTATATGTTATATGCCTGGGTGGCCTTGCTGATGCCTCCTTTGCTGGCTAGCGGTAAGCTGCCTTTAATAGGCGGTATGCGTAAGGCGCAGGCACGAGCAGCGCAGGGTCAAACCGTGCCGCTGGGTTTTGTTGAGGATGTCGATGCCGATGACGATAAGCTGAGTGACCAGGGCCGGGTGTTTAATTTTGTGGTCCCCATGCTGGCGTTAATTGGCTTCACCTGGTTGTTTGATGTCGATATTTTAAAAGGGGCTTTCGCTACCTTGGTGCTGATTATTGTGATGTATAGCGCGCAAGGACTAATGCGTTTGCACGACATATTCGAACACAGTTTAACGGGTATGAAATCTATGGTGGAAGTGATCGCCATTTTGATCATGTCGTTTGTATTAAAAGACGTGAACGATCAGCTGCAGCTAACCCCGTATGTGATAGATGTCGCTACCTCTTGGGTGAATCCTCTGTTGCTGCCCTTAATTACCTTTGTGTCGTTGTCTTTAGTGGCTTTTGCCACCGGTACTTTTTGGGGGCTGTATGCGGTAGCGCTGCCGGTAGTAATACCGCTAGCCAATACTATGGGGGTGGATGTGCATTTAATGATAGGCGCGGTTATTTCAGCGGGTGCCTTTGGTAGTCACGCCTGTTTTTATAGTGACTCCACTATCTTGTCGGCACAGGGCAGTGGTTGCCCGCCCATGGCTCACGCCTTAACGCAACTGCCCTATGCGCTAATCGCTGCCACTATAACGGCGCTGGGTTTTCTATTAATCGCGTGGCTGTAAATTGCTTACAGCCTGCTCACACTTGTTACTGAATACTGAAGTCAATTAGAGGTAATTATGAAAATTGTTTATTCAGACGATCAACGCTTGCATGCCTTGCGTTATGAAATGTCGGGCGGTGAGCCCACCCCTTGTTTTGAAAAACCCTCGCGCGCCGATATGGTGTTAGAGCAGGTGGTGAAACAGCAGCTGGGTGAAGTATTGGCCCCCAAGGATTATGGCTTAACGCCTATTACCAAAGTGCATACGCCAGGCTATATACAGTTTTTAGAAAACTGCTGGCCCGCGTGGGAAGCTGAATTTGGCAGCGCCAATGATGCGGTGCCGGAAGCTTTCCCTATGCATGACTTTAGGCATAAAGTGCCGGCCCATATTAAAGGCCAGTTAGGTTATTACGCTTTTGATTTAGCGGTAGGCCTATCGGCAGGCTCTTGGCAGGCCATTAAAAGTTCAGCCAATGTTGCCCTTACTGGCGCAGAGATTATTTGCAGCGGCGAGCGCACGGCTTTTTCTTTGTGCCGCCCCCCCGGCCATCACGCCTCCGCCGATCAAATGGGTGGTTATTGCTATGTAAATAACGTGGCGGTGGCCGCGCAGTATTTTCGCGATCAAGGCTATGAAAAAGTAGCGATACTGGATGTGGATTATCACCACGGCAATGGTACCCAAAGTATTTTTTATAATAGAAACGATGTTTTTGTGGCCTCTATACACGGCGACCCCAATTACGAATACCCTTATTTTAGCGGTCATAGCGACGAGATAGGCCAAGGTGATGGCGAAGGCTATAACTTAAATATACCGCTAACCCTGCACACTACCGATTGGCCGGTATACCGCGAAGCCTTACAGCGTTGCATGGCAGCGATTAAAGATTTTGATTGCGATGTGCTGTTAATCTCTTTGGGTTTGGATACCTTTGAACATGACCCTATCTCATCCTTTAAGCTCAAATCAGAAAACTTTAGTGAAATGGGCGTGCTTATAGAGTCTATGCAGTTGCCTACTTTGTTTGTGTTTGAAGGCGGTTATGCCGTAGAGGATTTGGGGGTGAATACCGCCAATGTGTTGTTGGCGTTTCAGGAGAGTATGGGTTGATACCTACTTGCGAGTAGGTCTTTGGCAGTAGTGGCGGCGCTGTAGTTTACTTTACGTTTATTAACTCTAATTAAATAGACGATATAGGTTTGCCGTCGATTATGGCATTTTGCAATTCTATATTGCTGTCACTACTGCCTTCTTTAAAACGCTGTAAGCGTAAAATAAAATACTGCCAATCTTTGGCTAACCATATCAGCGTGTATTTATCTTTGCCGGGGCGATATTGCTTGAGTTTAATCGCCTTAAAACTACCGGCAGCGATGTTAATCGTTTCCTCCACTAGTACTTCTACCTGATAGTGTTTTAGGTCGTCACCATCAACCAGTTGATAACTTTTTTTAGTAAAAGGCTCGGCTTGGTTGATGAAGTCTAAACGCAATTGCATTTGAAAACTAAGCTGGTCGTAACTGGCTGTTGCCAAAATTAAGGGTGCGCTTTTTGACGTTAGCTCTTGCACGGTGTTAGCGGTGGGGTCAAATTGCAGTGAGGAATTTTTTTTGCGGCTTAAGGGATTGTCGTATTGGTAGCTGAGTGGCTGCAGCTTACCGTCGCTAAGGGTAAAGGTGCTGCGTTCTTTAATCTGACTAAACAACACCTGGGTGATATTGCTGAGCTGCCATTGGTCGCCAGCCTGTTGTTCGAGCTGGCGTTCTAATTTGAGGGTAAAGCCTTTGCTATAAGCCAAATAGTTGGCCTGATAGGGTGCAATTGGGTTTTTGGCCGCAAGCGTGGGGAGGCTGAAGGTAGCAAGGCTGATGATAAAGCTACAGGCCGCTGCCGCTAGGGCGCGATACGGCAAGGTTTTGCGGAAATTAAGAGTAGGCATATCCACTGGCACTCAAAGGTGTTTGATCCAGCATAGCGTAGTTATCGGCAAGTTTTAAGCGCCCTTCTAAAAACCACTGGGCGGCCAGCGGGTAAATACGATGTTCGTGGGCCAAAATACGTTGCGCCAAGCTGCTGGCATCGTCCTGCGCGGTAATGGCGATGCGCGCTTGTACGATAGCGGGGCCGCCATCTAACTCTTCGGTTACAAAGTGCACCGTGGCACCGGCTTCGGCATCGCCGGCATCAATCGCGCGTTGGTGCGTGTTGAGGCCAGGGTACTTGGGTAGTAGTGAAGGATGTATGTTTAGCAGGCGGCCCAAGTAACGTTGCACAAAGCCGGGGGTTAAAATTCGCATAAAGCCGGCCAGTATCACCAAGTCGGGCTGGTAGCTGTCTATGCGTTGAATTAATGCCGCATCAAAACTCTCGCGGCCGTCAAACTGGGTGTGGTCTAACAGTATGGCGGGTATGCCTGCCTTGGCGGCACGCTCTAAACCTAGGGCATTAGGGCGATTACAAATAACCGCCTCTATGCTGGCATTGAGCTGGCCATTGTTGCTGGCATCAATAAACGATTGCAGGTTAGAGCCGCTGCCAGAAATTAAAATGACTAGCTTGCGGCGCTGGCCTTGAGGGTTGGGGGTAGTGTTGGGGGTAATGTTGGTGTCAGTCATGTTGCGTTTTACAGGCCTTGTAGTTCTACCTGCTCTTCGCCGTCATTGGCTTCGGCAACATGGCCAATAATCCAAGCTTCTTCGCCCTGTTCTGATAAGAACTCTAGCGCTAATTGCGCATCGGCGTTGTCCACGCTAATTACCATGCCTACACCGCAGTTAAAGGTGCGGTACATTTCTACGCTGTCTACGTTGCCATTGCTTTGTAACCAAGCAAATACCTCTGGCTGCTGCCAGCTTTGGGTGTCTATTACCGCTTTGCAGTTAGCAGGTAGTACGCGGGGGATGTTTTCTAATAAGCCGCCACCGGTAATATGGGACAGGGCGTGTACTGGGCATTTTTTCATTAGCGCCAATATCGATTTTACATAGATGCGGGTAGGGGCCATTAGCGCCATGCCCAGTGATTGATCACCTAAGGGCATAGATAAGTCAGCGTTGCTGACTTCAATAATTTTGCGTATTAGCGAGTAGCCATTAGAGTGCGCGCCCGAGGAGGCTAGGCCGATTAAGGTATCGCCTGATTTAACCGCGCTGCCATCAATTAACTTAGACTTTTCAGCGACACCGACACAGAAGCCCGCTAAGTCGTAATCTTCGCCTTCATACATACCGGGCATTTCGGCGGTTTCGCCACCGACTAAGGAGCAGCCAGAAAGTTCGCAACCCTTGCCTATGCCTTCTACTACTGCAGCGGCGGTGTCTATATTGAGCTTGCCGGTGGCGTAGTAGTCTAAAAAGAATAGCGGCTCGGCACCGGCTACAATTAAGTCGTTAACACACATGGCCACCAAATCTATGCCTATGGTGTCATGTATACCTAGGTCCATGGCTAGGCGCAGTTTAGTGCCTACGCCGTCGGTGCCTGAGACTAGTACCGGCTCTTTATAGCCCGTGGGTATTTCACATAATGCGCCAAAGCCCCCTAAACCGGCCATCACTTCGGGGCGACGGGTGCGCTTAGCTACGTGTTTAATACGTTCTATCAAAGCATTACCTGCATCTATGTCGACACCGGCATCTTTGTAGCTAAGAGAAGGTTTTGAGGTATTTTGATCAGTCATGAAGATAGGCTCGCAGCGAGTTTTTTGGGCGGCGCTATTCTAGCGGATGTTGCCCTCACACTCTACTAAATTGCCCCGATAAATGGCGGCTGCACTCCTATATTTACTTTCTGTGACTTTACGCCTGTGAATTCGCTAATGAAATAATGATACTCTTGTTACAATAACTGCTTATAAATTAAGTTGTTAGCGTATATAAACAGCGCTATAGCGATGGACTTTGAGTAATGACGATAAAAAAGCACAGTAAATACAGGGTATCTAGCGCATGGTTGCTGGTGCTGTGGTGCCTGATCACGCCCTATGGCCATAGCGCTGAGGTGGCGCGGGGCCTGTATAGCGTAGAGCAAGCGCTGGACTCGCAATCCTACCGCGATCGCTTACGGGCAGCGTCGCAGGGCTTAAGCATCGTGCTGGTGCGTATATCGGGCCATCATAGCGTGCTGGAAAATGACCAAGTTAAAGCCAAAGTCAGGCAGGCGGAGCGCTTTCTTAAGCGCTTTAGCTATTATCGTCAGCCCACGGTGGAGGGCGAGCAAGAGCAGCTGATGATTAAAATGGAATTTGAAGCCAGTTTAATTGATGACTTGCTGCGCAGTGAAAGCCTGCCCATATGGTCGGCTAATCGCCCCTCCATATTAGTGTGGGCGGTAGTAGATGGTGCTGAGGGCAGGCGCTTTGTTGGTGCGGCCGACGGTAACATCGTCGAGGCTATACAGCAGCAAGCGGCGCGCCGTGGCTTGGTGGTTAAACTGCCCAGCTTAGATTTAGAAGATACTATCGCTATTAGCCCCGACGAGCTGTGGCAGATGAACCTGTGGTCGGCCCAGCGCGCGGCGGCGCGTTACAAAGCCGATAGCCTGCTAATAGGCCGTATGACCGCGTTAAGTAATGGTGAGTGGCTGGGCCGCTGGCAGTTTAGCGATCAGGGTGAGCGCAGCGAGATAGAGGGCCAAGCACCGCAGCTGGATGAATATGTGGGCACGGCTATGGATGTGGCGGCGGATCAGCTGGCCAGCAAGTACGCCATAGTGCCGGTAAAAATGTCCGAGGACGGGATAGTTATACGTTTAACCGGGATTAAAGATTTTACTGCTTACGCCCGTGCGGTCGACTATTTGCAAAAGCTATCGGCGGTGCGCTATGCCAATCCCATCTATGTAGAAAATCAACAGCTGTTTATCCACCTTATCGCCGATGGCCAATTAGAACAGCTAGAGCAGACCTTAGCGCTAGGCCAAAAATTAGAAAAAATCGCAGCGCTGGATGCTTTGCAAGCGGCGAACTACCCCGCAGCGCAACTCAATTACCACTGGCCTAGCGCACAATAACCTAGTGCATAATAAGCAAGCCATAAAGAACAAATAGACAATAAATCAACAAGGGCAACACGAATAAAGGGATTAATTATGAGTGACCTACAGCGTTTAATGTTAGCCGCGGCCGTATTGCTAGTCGCTGTGCTGGTGTATTTATTACACCCCATATTAACGCCCTTTTTAGTGGGCGCGTTATTGGCGTATATGGGTGACCCCATAGCGGATAAGTTAGAAACCTGGAAATTAAATCGCACCGTGGCTGTGTGCGTGGTGTTTTTAGTTTTTTCTATTGTGGTCAGTGTAATACTAC
Organism: Dasania marina DSM 21967; assembly: GCF_000373485.1. Taxonomy (NCBI): domain Bacteria; kingdom Pseudomonadati; phylum Pseudomonadota; class Gammaproteobacteria; order Cellvibrionales; family Spongiibacteraceae; genus Dasania; species Dasania marina. Next base: position 681,407 of record NZ_KB891576.1, on the reverse strand, counting down.
TTATCACCGTGCCTATGATAGGTAGGCAATTAGATATACTCATCACTCGCATACCGGAATGGTTACACGGTTTGCAGGAATTGCTTATGCCTTTTTTGCAGCGCAATTTTAATGTGTCTGCCGACAGTTTAGGCTTTGATCAGCTGCGTGAAAATATCGGCAGTAATTTAAAAGGTGCCGGTAATGTTGTTGCCATCTTGTGGCAGCGTCTGGCGGGTTCCAGTATGGTGATTATTGCTGTGGTCGCTAATCTATTATTAATTCCCGTGGTGACTTTTTATTTGCTGCGCGATTGGGATTTACTGATTGCCAAAATACGTGCATCACTGCCCAGAAGGTGGGAGCACAAAGTGGTGGCCGTCAGCTCTGAGTGCCATGAGATTTTAGGCGCCTTTATGCGCGGCCAGCTGCTAGTGATGTTGGCCTTGGGTATTATTTACAGCGTAGGCTTGAGCATAGTGGGTGTGGACTTAGCCCTGTTGTTAGGCTTGTTAGCAGGCCTGGCCTCTATAGTGCCTTACCTAGGTTTTATCGTCGGCATAGTGGCGGCCAGTGTGGCAGCGTATTTTCAATTTTATGAATGGTTACCTTTACTGTGGGTGGCGCTGGTATTTGGCGTAGGGCAAGTACTAGAAAGTGTATTGCTTACCCCCATGCTGGTAGGCGATCGCATAGGTTTGCATCCGGTAGCGGTTATTTTTGCGGTGATGGCGGGCGGCCAATTAGCCGGTTTTGTCGGCGTGTTATTGGCCTTGCCGGTAGCGGCCGTGATTATGGTTTGGTTGCGGCACTTACATGCGCACTATAAAAGCAGTGAGCTATACGATGTGGCTAAGTCATAACAGCCTTTTACTTGAATGAGTTTATCCATGCGTTTTTTATACGAGCAACTGCCTTTGGCAGTTCAGCTAAGAGATGAAGCCACCTTTGAAAATTTTTACGCGGGTGATAATGGCTTAGCGGTTAATGAGATTAGCCGTCAGCTACAAAATGGTGAAACCTACATCTTTTTATGTGGGCCCAGCGGCAGTGGTCGCAGCCATTTATTGCAAGCGGCCTGTCACCATGCCGACCAACTGGGGCATGCCTCAGTGTATTTGCCCTTGGATGAATTAAGCCATTACCCTCCTGAAGAGTTGTTTGCCGGCTTAGCGGCGCTGCCCTTGGTGTGTTTGGATAATATCAGCCACGTGTTGGGTAACGCGCAGTGGGAAGAAGCCTTGTTTCATTTGTTTAATCAAATGCGTGAAGCTGACAACTGCCTGTTAATTGCGGCCGATAAAGCGGTGGCGGATTTAGCGATTACTATGCCGGATTTAGCCTCGCGTTTAGGTTGGGGAGCTTTTTACCAATTAAAGCCGCTCAGTGACGAGCAGCGCATAGCGGTGCTAAAGCTACGCGCCGTGAGCCGAGGCTTAGAGTTAAGCGATGAAGTGGCGCAATATATCTACAAGCGCTGCCAGCGCAACATGGAAGCACTGTTAACAACTTTGGCGCAGTTGGATAGAGCTTCCCTGCAAGAGCGGCGTAAGCTGACTATTCCTTTTGTAAAAGAGGTGCTGCATTGGTAGCGGGCATTTATCTAGCTGCATAAGCGGTAAAACGATAAACAAAAAGATTTATCCTATGAGCGATAGCAAAATAAAATTGCCCCAACAGCGCGGACCTTGGTTAAAACTAAGCAGCGCAGAAGTGTATGACAACCCTTGGGTTACGGTTACTCACGAAACTGTCACCACCCCCGGCGGTACTGAGGGTATATATGGCAACATCCATTTTAAAAACCGCGCTATCGTCATCGTGCCCGTGGATGAGGCGGGTAATACTTGGCTGGTTGGTCAGCACCGTTACACCTTAGATGCTTTCAGCTGGGAGCTGCCCATGGGTGGAGGGCCTTTAGATGAAGAACCGCTACTAGGTGCGCAGCGCGAACTCAAAGAAGAAACCGGCTACAGCGCCAAACATTGGCAGCAGCTAATGACATTGCATACTTCTAACTCAGTAACCGATGAAGAGGCGGTGATTTTTTTAGCCACCGGTTTAGTGGCCGGTGAACAGCAGCTAGAAGCTAGTGAGGGCGATTTAATCCGTAAAAAAATGCCGCTAAGTGAGGCGGTAGCTATGGCCTTAAACGGCGAGATTACCGATGCCTTATCAGTAGCTGCTTTGTTGGCGGTGGATAGGCTGTATCAACAGGGCGGCGTATAGCTCACCGCTGCAATATATAATTCTCTGTCACCTTCTGGGGTTTTAAAAATAATATCATCCTCTAGGCTTTTGCCTAATAAGGCTCTAGCCAGAGGCGAGTCCATACTGAGTTTGTTTTGGCGCAAGTCAAATTCGTCGGGGCCGACGATACGGTAGGTGGTTTCTTTACCGTCTTCGTCTTCCACGGTTACCCAGGCACCAAAAAAGACTTTATTTTGGTCGCTGGGCTTGTCGTGTATCACTTTTACATTTTCTAAGCGCTGGGTTAAAAAACGTACACGGCTATCAATTTCGCGCAGGCGTTTTTTGCCGTATATATAATCACCGTTTTCAGAGCGGTCACCATTTTTAGCCGCCTCATGTACTACCGAGGTCACTTGCGGGCGCTCTACCTTCCACAGTTGAAATACCTCATCGCGTATGGCTTTTTCGCCTTCGGGGGTAATGTAAAACGAGCCTTTAGGGCGGGGTGGGCGGTAACGTGACATAACAGTGATTAACTTAGAGTGTTTGTAGTTGGTACGGGTTGCGTTGTGCTCATTATCAAAAAGCGGTGAGTGCTTGTAAAGCTTTTACTGTGGTGGAGTGTCATTGGGAGGTGTGGGAAGCAAGGTAGCTGCCTGCAAGACACGCTGCAAGTACATCCCTGTGCCCAAAGCACTCGCTACGCTCACGGGGCAGGCCCTAAGCTAGGCGCTGGCATCCATGCCAGCGACTGTCTTGCAAGCAGCTACCTTACTTCCTTGAATATCGCGCTTCGTAAGGCAGTTTTAAAAACAGTGTTAAATAAGAAATTAGTACTTGATGCTACGGGCTGAGTTGAGTGTTACGTTCCAGAACCGTCATCAGCAGGGATGCTGATGCCGAGCCCACATGGATGTGTTCACGGCGTGTTCTGGAACGTAACACTCGGCTCAGTTCGTTGCTAAGCTATGGAAGGTATATGTTGGTTATTAGTGTGAAAGCGGAGGAAGCAAGATAGCCGCTTGCAAGACACGCCGTGAATATGTCCATATAGGCTAGGCGCTGGCATCCATGCCAGCGACTGTCTTGCAAACAGCTACCTTACTTCCTTAGGTATTGCGCTTCGTAGGGGGTTAAAAAATAAGATTAAATAAGAGGGCAGTGTTAAATTGTTGGAGCTTAGGTTTGATCTGATATAGCCTGAACCTCTGGTCGTATCAAAATGCTCCGAGGCGGAAGTTCACCTATTGCGTATATGGAACTATAGATATGAAGTGAGGTGACAGCCTATATGATGTTACTTCTTAATTAATGATGAAAAAGTTAGATAATAGAGCCTTTGCCATAATAATTATGGTGTTAATGAGCAAAGTTGAATGTTTTCGTGTAAAAACAATATATTAGCAGCAATAATAAAACGGTAATCAGGGAGTGTTATACCGATTTGTCCGCATAACCCCCTTATTATTCCACAACTTAAACCGACTTTGCCTAGGTTTTCAGATTATACGGACTAGTCGGTATACTAAGCGTTAAATTGCGCGGCAAAAAATAATTATTAGCGGTAGTTCAGCTTAGCTAAAACTATCGTGCCACTCGTTGGCAATCAGGCATCAAGGAATGTGCAACATCATATGTCATCACGCTCGTTCCTAGTGCCATTTACAAAGTTATATTTTATCGGCAAACTCAGTCTATTCGGCAAATGTTGCCACTAATAATAATCAGGGCATCGGAAAGCTCATGTATCTATCGGGTGCCACCACAAACAAAAGCTACGCTAGCGCTACGCAACATCTTATTTTTCGTAGCCAGTGTGGCGCTAATTTAACAAGTTTGGAAGGGACAAAGTGCTGCGCACTTCGCCCCTTCCAAAAGCGTTAGGTTTTTATGAGAGAGTTCAATTTTCCGAAAGCGATTACACTTCGATTAGTTTTGGATCGTGAAGATAAAGCTAAAGGCTTTCCATCTGCTTCGGCAGAAGATATACCTATTATCGAGAAGAACCGCTCTGAAATACTTGGCGCAATGATTACGATCGAAGATCGTATTATTGAAGCAATGAGCAAGTATTTGTTCAAAGAGTCCCAAGATAAGCGAAACTTCTTTATTAATGAGGTTGTTGGAACATCAGATTTCAACTTTTCTTTTAAAAGAAAGGCTTTCACCAGAATGCTCGAGAAGTTTAATCTTCTCGATACCAATGGTATTAAAGAGCTAAAGGCGAATCTAAATAAGCTAATGCTATGGAGAAATGCATTCGCTCATGGTCAGGTAATACACGACCACCATGATGGGTATGTACTCAAATACTATAGCGGTGGTCACCAAGAACTGGTTTTGAATGATGAGTTTTTTGAAAAGGCTGAAGAAATATTCAGAAGTTGCCTGTATGTCTGCAATGGTATTATTCAGTCCCGTGACCTCGAAACCTAACAAGGCCAAGCAATATCAGCCATTTCATGGCTTGGACAGCCTTGCAGTCGCGCTTTTTGTGCATGGCTGCGCCATTGTTGCACAAAAATCACAACTACAAGTCTGCCGTTGTTGGCAGCGTTAAAGCTATAAACCATGAATACGACTCCGAAGAAAATAGATATTGATATTCAGGCTTTAATCGAAGACTTGGGGCTGGACGACGCTTCTGTACAAATATTAAAGTTGAGGAGGCAGGCTGAGTTTGAAGCTGTCGAGAAATACTGCAATATAAATTGTATAAAGAAACAGGAATTAGATGGCGGTTCTGTACAGTTCGGCTGGGTAATTTGGCAAGACAAGGCTGCTCGGTTCACTGAGGCAGAGTTTCATGCAGTTTGGGTGGATGAAAACGGACAGTTTCATGATATTACGCCACGAATAGATAAAGAGAAGCGTATTATGTTCGTTCCTGATAATACTAGAAAGCAGGAGCTTATTAAGGATACTAAAGGTGTCCGAACAAGGTCTTACACCAATCACAAAATGCAAAACGGTGTAATAGTTAAGCCTTCCACAGATTGGGAGGCATACATGGAGCCGGACAAATTAGCACGTATCGGCGCAAAGCTTTAACAAGGTAATCAAGCGCGACTAATCGCTAAAGGGGTCGTAACGATTATTTTTTATACAGCTATGTTCCTGCCGTCCCAGATTCTCGACTAAATCCGTTTTTTTACTTTTGCTGAGCATCCGCTTATGCACGAAGCCAATTGTACGACTTGAGTTGGCCTCAATATCAATTTATCTCAGATTAAGTTTGAGCTGTTACAACCAACAATGCTACAGGTTGTGCTAGCCGCAGTTTGTTACAAGCCACAACAACAATGCTTAAAGGCTACGCTTAGGCGGCGTAATCACGTTGGCAAAAATAATCCCCGCCACTAGCGACATAAAAACCAAAAAAGCCTGTTGCCCTAATTGATCGCCAGCAAATTGCTCTTGCCCAGAAATAGCACGGTTTAGCAAAATAAAAATCTTAGAGCCAGGCACTAACACTACCAGCCCCGGTAGGGAGGGGATGAGTGCCGGTGATTTCATCATGCGGGCATAGAGGTTGCTAAAAATACCCACCGCAAAAGCGCCGATAAACGCACCTAAGGCGATGCCAAACACAGCACCACCCCACAGGCTGGCGCCATAGGCTATGCAGCCCGAGGCTAGCATCCAAGGTATGTCTTTGCTGCGCGCTTTTAAAATAATGGTGAGGGTAATGCTTAGGGTTGCTACGGCTAGCCAGTTGCTCCAGCTAGTGTTAAACGTCACAGCCTGAAACTGTAGCGGCCCTAAAAAGGCAGAGGCCAAGGCTATGCCCAGCCATGACCAAAGAAAAATAATCGTTACGGCCCCTTTAATTCGCTTTAATTAAGAATTTCTAAGTAATTACCCGGGCTTCAAGTACACCATCTTTGATATTGGGAGTGTTGTGGGATTATTTGCCTTTGCCTATTCAATCACTCTGCCAGCCATTCATTTAGATCAATCTAAAATCTAGCCACCAGCCGACCCAGCTATAAATTGTGACGCATGTCACAATATACCCATTTCAAATTGTACAACTCTATAAACAGGCATAACATTCTCGACGGAAAAAAGGGAATAACGATTTATCTCATGGAGAGAGCAACCAAAATAGCTTGTAAATTTGATGCATGCTACCCCTAAGCTTAATACCGCTAACATCTTAAGCTTTCTCCAAAGAAACGCCCATTTCAATTAATTAGTTTTGATTTTTCAAATAATCAATTTGGTTATATTTTATTGCTATAACCACAAATTATTCTGGTTAGTTTAAAAAATATATTAATAAGCACACTGGAGGTGCAATATGATGGATTATATTAAAAAATATCATTCCGGGTTCATTTTTATAGTTTTCATCACTTTTTCCCTTAAGTTATCAGCATTTGGTACAAATGAAGATGGCCACATCGGAATCACCCAAACTACTTTAGAGGGTATATCGAGAAATAAAGATGGTGAGCTATTAGAGTTTAGTGAGAGAGCCATCGAGCAAGTTATTGAGGCTAATTTAGACGTCGACTGGCATCAGTTAACTCCCCAGCTACACGTGGACAATGAAAGCCTGGGGCAAGCAACATCGCGTATAGTCGGGCTAAAAAAATCCATAATCAATTCTCTAATAGGGTCAAGTGCTGACGGTGAGCAAGCACGTCAGCAATTAGGGCAAGCTTTACACACAATACAAGACTATTTCTCGCACACAAATTCAGTTGAGAGTGGCAGCGGCATACCCAACTTTGGAGAAGAAACCGTTTCTTCTGTTGGGGCCAGCCAAGCGACTTGCACAGGGTCTATCATCAGCCCTGGAACCACACTAATACCCGGAACAGGCCCCACAAGTGGTTACTTTAACATCCCGGGCATCTGCACAAACATACCTGCAGGTAAGTGCCGGCATGGCCTAGCTATAGTTTGCCCCGACGGCCTTAATAAAGACTCACCAGGACGAGCCGGTTACCCGATTGCTTTCAACAATGCCACTCTAGCAACTCAAAACTTTGTCAATTCAATATTAGATGACTCTGCAATTGCAAGTGATATAAATGCCATTAAGACCTTAATGGATATTAAAGGGACACTTGGTGTCATCATAGACGATACCGGCAGTATGGGTGGAATTATTGCTTCAGTGAAAAGTCAGGTGTCTGCAATTGTTAGCGCCACTGCTGGTACTGAAGATGAGCCAGGGCAATACCTTGTTCAATCTTTTAATGATCCTGCGGTGGGGTCTCCACAGGTATATTCTGAATCAGCACCCTTCTTGGGCGCTGTCAATTCGCTATCCGCGAATGGTGGTGGAGACTGCCCTGAACTGGCTTGGACTGGAGCCTTAAGGGCTGTGGATAAAGCTCTTACTACAAGCAAGTTATTTCTTTTTACTGATGCTGCACCCAAGGATGGATCGCTTGCATCTAACGTAGCAGCCCTAGCTAATAGTAAAAATACAGAAATCTACCCCCTTTTGTTTGGATCGTGCTCTCCCTATCATCAGAGCTATTTTGATGTTGCGAATAAAACAGGTGGCCAAGTATTTATCCTCAACGGCTCAGAAGCAGCTAATATTTTTAATTTGATTGCCCCTTTGGCAAAGAAAAATGTTTACCCTGTATTTTCGCTGCGCACAGCCCTAGCTGGAGGACCAACTTCATACTCAGTTCCAATAGATGAAACGATATCTGAAATTACTTTTTCAATGTCGATAGAAAATAAAAACATCATTAAGTTAAAGTCACCGTCTGGTAATATAGTAACTGGCTCTGATGCCGATGTATCTGAGACACAACTGACATCTGGAGCTGTATATACCGTCGTAAATCCTGCTTCCGGTTCTTGGTCTATCGAGGTTACTGGCTCCGGCGACTTAACAATAGCTGTTAAATCTAAAACAGATCTATTTTTAGACTCACTAGAGTTTGTTGAGTTAAAAGGAAGGATTGGGCATGAAGGTTTATTTCCTGTAGATGGCACACCTATTGCCGGTAACACAGGTACTATTCTTGCCAACATGATTGGTGATTATTCCTCTAGCCAATTTTCGTTTCGTCGCCCTGATGGCAGTCTCATAGCCAATATTGACACCCATCAGAATAATCCAAATACAAGTGCCGATAAATTCGTGGGGGACGTAACCATCCCAACCGAGACATTTTTGATTTATGCTACAGGTAAAACCATGGGTGGAAATCAATTTTCACGATTAATTTCTGGTGAGTCGAGCGCAACGTATGTAGAAGTGAAGGCCCCACAAGGGCTCGAAATCCTAAAAATTGGCGATAGTGTCACCCTTACATTTCAAGTCACTAATCACGGCAGTTCAGAGGACTCATTCACGCTGGTTGCAGCTACGGAGGCAGGTGTAATATTATCAGAAATAATTACGCTTGAAGGCGGATCCTCTACAACAGTTCAAGTTCCTGTTTCGGCAAGTGAGACTACATTACCCTATTCAACCATTGATGTTAGTTTAACGGCACAATCTAAAACCGATGCTAACATTCAAAATAATGCAACTGTTTCTTTATTGACAGGGCCTAGCAATTCACCCCCTCTCTGTACTGACTTAAATGTGGACAAAGCAATTTTATGGCCACCAAATAAAAAGTACCAGAAGGTCACGATATCTGGTGCTATTGATCCAGATGGGGATGAAATATCCTATGATATTACTAGCATCACTCAGGATGAAGCGCCTGGTAATAATTCGCCGGATGCAATCATGGTTGAATCGAACTCCGCAAATTTACGCTCTGAGCGCTTAGGCAATGGTGATGGCAAAGTTTACCGTATTACCGCACAAGCATCCGATAGTAAAGGTGGCCAGTGTTCATCCACAGTATCTGTATCTGTTCCGCATAATCAAGGAGGCGCAGCTGTAGATAGCGGGGGTAATTTTAATAGCCTTGCTCAATAATTGTGAGTACCATTACTGAATAGGCCCATTTAGTAATGGTACTTTTTTGCGATAATAAGATATGAAAGCTCATTCCAACTCATTACTTTGCATTTTCATAAGCATACTTTTTTTGCTTGCACTTCCCTTACTGATAAAAGAAGGGGTTGGGTACCGAAACCTTCATCAATTATTAATATTATGGACGGGATTCCCTCTTGTTATATTATTGTTTCTCTTCTTTTCTAAGCTGTCAATTAAAGAAATCGTCAAAATCCTCTCCCCTCCATTATTTATATTTTCAATATTAATTTTATGGCTATTCTTTGGTATAGCCAGGTCGATCTATTTTAAATCAGGCCTTGAAGTATCAACCAATAAAGCAAAATTTGTGTATTTACCAAAAACAGATGTTCCCATAGGTATAGAACTGGACATTGAATACAGCGCACCCTTTGTTCTAGATGGCGAGGTGTGGAGTGCCTTAATTAGTCTTGAAGAACCCAGTCAACAATTACTTGTCGATTATTTGTCTGCCTGCACCAACAAGCCCTGCTTGCGCGAAAAAAACAACGCTTACGGCAATACCATTAAACAACTTGATAGGCAGGGGAACTTTAATTTCACAGTCTACCCGTCTTCAATTGTAGAGCTTGACTTTAAGAATAATTATATTTGCATCGTGCCAGACAACACTAAAGAGTTATTAATATCAAAATTCAATCTTATAGTGCCTTTTATCCCCAGCAATGGCATACCTATAAACATTGTGGATATGCAAGAAGATAAAAAACTCATTGAGTTTAACAGATCACTAACTGCTGAATCTTTATCAGGTATATTTAATGCTGCAACTGTTAATAATCTACTTGCCTCTGGCTACATATTACAAAACAATCGTGACTATACACCCCGAGAGGCATCATGCTTCCAAGGTTTGAAACAAAATCTTTTAAAATAAAGTAAGCGCCGCACCAACCACACCCTGCCAGTAACTACACGTAATCGATAAACTACTGTTCCAATAATTTAGGTGCAGACTATGAAATGCGATAAGCAGCAGTGGATAGTACTCATCAATGAACAGCAGCAAAGCGGCCTGAGCATTACCGCGTTTTGTCGTGACAAGGCGATTAATCGCAAGTATTTTTATTATTACCGTAGCCAGTATTTAAAACGTACTAATCCCTCTGCGTTTATTCAAGCTAAACCTCCCTAGGGAAAAATAACGAAAGATAAATCGATTCATTTGACACTCTGCCATGGTGATAGCTAAAGGGGTCGTAACGATTATTTTTCATACAGCTAAGTTGTTTCCGTCTCAAATTCTCGACTAAATCCGTTTTTTACTTTTGCTGAACGTTCGCTTCACGCACGAAGCCAACTGTACGACTTGAGTTGGTTTCATTATCCATATTTATCTTAGATTAAGTTTGAGCTATAGCTACGATGCTTAAAGGCTACGCTTAGGCGGCGTAATCACGTTGGCAAAAATTATCCCCGCCACTAGTGACATAAAAACCAAAAAAGCCTGTTGCCCTAATTGATCGCCGGCAAATTGCTCTTGCCCAGAAATAGCGCGGTTTAGCAAAATGAAAATCTTAGAGCCCGGCACTAGCACCACCAGCCCTGGCAGTGAGGGGATGAGTGCCGGTGACTTCATCATGCGGGCATAAAGGTTGCTAAAAATACCCACCGCAAAAGCGCCGATAAACGCACCTAGGGCGATGCCAAACACAGCACCACCCCACAGGCTGGCGCCATAGGCTATGCAGCCCGAGGCTAGCATCCAAGGTATGTCTTTGCTGCGCGCTTTTAAAATAATGGTGAGGGTAATGCTTAGGGTGGCCACGGCTAGCCAGTTACTCCAGCTAGTGTTAAACGTCACCGCTTGAAACTGTAGCGGCCCTAAAAAGGCTGAGGCCAAAGCGATGCCCAGCCATGAGCCAAAATAGAGTTTAAACATTTGCATCAGTGCATCCATCACCCTAGCGCTGCCGGAAACCAAGTGCCTGGCGGATAGCTCGGCCAAACCTTGCAATAACGATAAGCCGGGAATCAATACGATAATGCTAGCCAAAATTACCAGCGGCACATTGATAGCGGGGTCTATGCGGTTGAGGCAGCAAATTAAAAAAGCTGCGGTTACCGCACATAGTGGCTCTAACATATAGGCGACCCGCTCATAGCGTTGGGCTAGGCTAACCAAGGCAAACACCACCGTGCCTATTAAGGCCGAAGAGTAAATGTCGTGCCAGCTGCCGTGGCTGAGTAGGGCAAAGGCCGCGCTGCCAGCAGCAAAGGCTAGTAGGGTAACCAGTGGCGAATAGCGGCTGGGCTTCTGGGCAATTTCGTCTAATTGTTGATCGGCTTCTGCCAGTGACAGGCTGTCGTTTTCCAGTTTATCTACCACGGCATCGGTGCGGGACAAGGCGCCTAGGTCTAACTCACCGGGTTTGACGCGCACGATGTGGTTGTCATCGTGGTGCTCATCGGGGTGTTGAAATAAAAAAGTAATAGAGGTGGGGGCCACCATAAAGCCCGCGTTAATACCTAATAATTTGGCGGTGTTGTCTAAGTGGGTTTCTAGCCTATCGGTGGGGGTGCCGTATTTATGTAAGTTTTTACCCAGTTTAATGATAAAACGGCGCTTCTCTTTATAGGTGGCGTTGTGCACGGCGGCTCTCCGGCGTCTAGGCGGTTTATAGGTATAGTGAGCTTTATCTTAGTGTGCAGCCTAAGCGCTGTCACTGGCTTCGAAGCTATTAATGCAATGACTAATTAAATAACAGGCTTTACGCTTGCTCTCATGTTTTCGCCTGTGTTGAAATGAGTGCTAGTGCGAGCGGCTTTAACCGCTATTTTTTGTGTGTATCTATGTATCTATGTATCTAGGGGTCAGCTTTGTATAAGGTTTTTTTATTACTATGGATGTTTTCGCCATGGCTATGTGCCGATGAGCTGGCGATAGCGGGCATAACGCTGAAAGGGCCGTTCACGCAAGGCGGTTTGGTAATAGGCCATGGCCAGCCCGGCACAGAGATTAGCCTCGATGGCCAAAAAGTCAGTGTTAGTGAGCAGGGCCTGTTTAGCTTGGGTTTTGATAGAGATGCCCCGGCCACTATGCCGTTGTCGCTAAACCTGCCTGATGGCAGCCAATTTGATCATAAGTTGAGCATTGCTAGACGTGAATATCAGATGCAGCGCATAGAGGGCATAGCCAAAAAAATCATGAGCCCCTCGCCGCAGGCCTTAAAGCGTATTCGTGCAGATAGTTTGCAGGTGCGGCAAGCGCGGGCGGAAATCCAAAAACGTGAGGATTTTGCCGGGCCGTTTGTTTGGCCGCTAACCGGGCCTATTACGGGTGTGTTTGGCAGCCAGCGTGTTTATAATGGAGAGCCTAAACGGCCGCACTACGGGGTGGATGTAGCAGCACCCACCGGTACACCGCTGAGCACGCCAGCCCCCGGCGTTGTTACTCTGGCACATGACGATATGTTTTATTCTGGCGGCACCTTGATTATTGACCACGGTTACGGGGTTTCTTCCACGCTTATGCATTTAAGCAAAGTGTTGGTAAACGTGGGTGATGAGGTAAAGCCCGGTGATATCGTCGCCGAAGTCGGGGCTACCGGCCGCGCCACTGGCCCGCATTTAGATTGGCGCATGAATTGGTATCAATCTCGTATAGACCCGCAGTTGTTAGTCGCGCCCATGGCTGCTAACCCACAGCCATTACATTGAGAGTAAGAAATGATCGATAAAAAATTATTAAGCATCTTAGTTTGCCCTGTTAGCAAGGCGCCGGTGGAATACGATAAAGATAAAAATGAATTGATTTGCTGTGCCAGCGGTTTGGCCTACCCCGTTCGCGACGGCATACCGGTAATGTTAGAGAGCGAAGCCCGCGAGCTTAGCGTTGACGAAAAGCTAAAATAGCCCATCGGCATTTTTCTGTGAGAATAAGTTCTTGGGTTTAGCACATGCTTTAATATCGGGGCGATAGCCTAGAGCCCTAGCGCTTTGTGAGCGTTGATGTAATTCGCTTTTATTGGAATATAAAAATGGCCGCATGTTAATGCGGCCATTTTTTTGCTTAGCGTTTGTCGATAACCCGCTTAGCTTTGCCCTCAGAGCGAGGCAGAGTTTCTGGCAAAAATATTTTAACCTTGGTTGAAATTCCGACCATCGTTTTTATTCGGCCTTGCAGTTTTTTGGCAATCACTGCGCTTGCTTGCTCATCGAGTGGCTCGCAGGATTCCACATCGACTTGTAGTGTGTCTAAATTACCTACACGGCTAAGTTCTAATAGATAGTGAGGGGAGAGCGTAGCTAGGGCGAGTATCTGTTCTTCGATTTGGCTGGGGAACACATTGACGCCGCGAATAATCAACATATCGTCGCTGCGGCCGGTAATTTTATCCATGCGGCGCATGGGGCGGGCAGTGCCAGGTAATAACCGCGTTAGGTCGCGGGTGCGGTAGCGGATGATGGGTAGTGCCTCTTTGGTGAGGCTGGTAAATACTAGCTCGCCTTCTTCGCCGTCGGGTAGCACTTCGCCGGTTTCTGGGTCTATGATTTCCGGGTAAAAATGATCTTCCCAAATGGTGGGGCCGTCTTTGGTCTCTAAACACTCCATAGCCACACCGGGGCCCATCACCTCAGAGAGGCCGTAAATATCTAAGGCATCTATACCTAGGCGCTGCTCTAGATTTTTACGCATGGCGTCGGTCCAAGGCTCTGCGCCGAAAATACCCACGCGTAAATTCAGTTGATGTGGGTCTATACCCTGCCGCTCCATTTCGTCGGCTAGGTTTAACATATAAGAAGGGGTAACCATAATAATGTTGGGGTTAAAGTCTTTGATAAGCTGTACTTGTTTTTCAGTCTGCCCGCCTGACATAGGTATTACGGTGCAGCCTAAGCGCTCAGCGCCATAGTGTGCTCCTAGGCCACCGGTAAACAGCCCATAGCCATAGGCGACGTGGAGCATGTCTTTGCGGCTACCACCGGCTGCACGTATAGAGCGCGCGACTACGTCGGCCCAAGTATCAATATCATTTTGGGTGTAACCGACTACAGTAGGTTTACCGGTGGTGCCGCTGGAGGCGTGTATTCTGACTACCTCATCCATGGGGCTGGCAAACATGCCAAAAGGGTAGTTATCGCGTAGATCGCTTTTGGTGGTAAAGGGAAACTTAGCGAGGTCGTTAAGCTCCTTGAGATCAGAGGGGAGTATACCCGCCTCGTCAAACTGTGCTTTATAGAAAGGCGAGTTGTTATAAGCATGCTCTAGGGTTTTGCGCATGCGTTGTAGTTGCAAGCTGCGCAATTCATCTATGCTGGCTTTTTCTATGGGCTCTAACTGGCTGTAATCTTTATTGTTGTTGCTGGCTTCGGTATGGCTCATAAGTTGCCTCTTTATAGTTAACTATATGCTAGTGCGCAGTATAGGCAATGAGGGAGCGGTGTCGCTGCTCACTTTTGCTATTACCGATACGGCACGGGCAGTGATTTTTATCTGTGCGGATACTATTATGATTCATGTCTAGTAGTATTTTATACCTATAGTGAATCTATATTTTTATTCAGCATTCAGATTACTGGTGTTGTTTTTTTGATGAATTGTCACTAACTAACTGATATTTAAAGAATAAATTACATTGATTGAGTGTTTGTTTGTGTTAACGGATATCAGTGCGCAAAAATATAACACAAGAAATGGCTTTTAAGTAATAATTTTGTGTCATATACTTTTGCGCATTATACAGAGATGCAAGCGTGTCGTTGAGCGAGGTTATTCCCGAATGAAATTACAGAGTTATATATCCGGCCAGTGGGTTGAAGGTCAGAGCCAGGGCGTTGAGGTTTTTAATGCGATCAATGGTGAGGCAGTGGCTGAGGTCTCTAGCTCAGGCATAGATTTTAAAGCTGCCTTGGAATATGGCCGCAGCCAAGGGGGTGTTGCCCTGCGTGCGATGACCTTCCATGAGCGTGCCAACAGGCTCAAAGCCTTGGCCCAGCACTTAATGGCAAAGAAGGAAGACTTTTATCGAGTGTCGGCCTGGACCGGTGCTACCCGCACCGATAGCTGGGTGGACATAGAGGGGGGCATAGGCACAGTTTTCACCTATGCCAGCCTAGCGAGACGTGAATTTGCCAATGAAACTTTTTTAGTTGAAGGCCCGGCCGAGCGCTTATCAAAAAATGGCAGCTTCATAGGGCGGCATATACTGGTACCCAAAGAAGGGGTGTCGGTGCATATCAACGCCTTTAACTTTCCCTGCTGGGGCATGCTAGAGAAAATCGCCCCCAGCTTGATTGCCGGTGTACCGGTTATTGTAAAGCCGGCTACGGTGTCCAGTTATTTAACCCAAGTGATGGTAAAAGAAATCGTCGATTCTGGCATCTTACCCGACGGCGCTATTCAGTTAATTTGTGGCAACACCGGCGATTTACTGGATCATCTTAATGAGCAAGACGTCGTTACGTTTACCGGTTCTGCGACCACCGGACAAATGTTAAAAACACACCCCAACATTGTTGCCAACTCCATCCCCTTTACTATGGAGTCGGACTCATTAAATTGCAGCATACTCGGTGTTAATGTAGAGCCCGGCACACCAGAGTTTGATTTATATATTAAAGCTGTTGCGGCCGAAATGACGATAAAGGCCGGGCAAAAATGTACCGCTATACGCCGCGCGATTATTCCGCAAAACCGGGTTGAGGCTGTATCAGAAGCTTTACAGGCGCGATTACAGAAAACCACCTTAGGTGATCCCGCTGTTGAAGGTGTACGTATGGGGCCGTTAGTGGGCCGCTCACAAATGAAGGATGTGTGGGAAAAAGTTGAGCAATTAAAACAGTCTTGCGAATTAATCTACGGTGGCACTCAGGATTTTGCGGTAGTGGGTGCCGATAAAGAAAAAGGGGCCTTCTTTCCGGCAACCCTATTGTATTGCGATAAGCCTTTAACGGCGGAATCAGCTCATGCGGTAGAAGCTTTTGGCCCAGTATCAACGCTTATGCCCTACGATAGCATTGAAGATGCGATTACCTTGGCTAAGTTAGGGCGCGGTAGTTTAGTGGCCTCTATAGCCACTAAGGATGATGCCGAGGCCGCTAAGTTGGTGTTAGGCACGGCGGCCTATCACGGCCGTATTTTGGTGCTCAATCAGGATTGCGCCAAAGAGTCTACCGGCCATGGTTCACCCTTACCGCAGTTAGTGCACGGCGGCCCCGGCCGCGCCGGTGGTGGTGAAGAGTTGGGCGGCTCTAGGGCGGTAAAACACTATATGCAGCGCACCGCCATACAGGGTAGCCCCACGACATTAACCGCGATTACTAAAGAATTTAATCCTGGCTCCGAGCAGATCACCAGCAATGTACACCCTTTCCGCCATTACTTTGAAGAGCTACAGATTGGTGAGACCTTAATTACCCATAGACGCACGCTGACGGAAGCGGATGTGGTTAATTTTGGTTGTGTGTCCGGCGATCACTTTTATGCGCACTTTGATGAAGTGGCCGCTAAAGACTCATTCTTTGGTAAGCGTGTGGCGCATGGCTATTTAGTTATTTCGGCGGCGGCAGGTATGTTTGTAGACCCAGCGCCCGGCCCGGTTATCGCTAACTACGGCCTAGAAAACCTACGGTTTATAGAGCCGGTAGCGATAGGTGACACCATACAGGCGCGGTTAACCTGTAAGCAAAAAATTAAAAAAGACCGGCGCCCCGACGAAGACAGGGCAACCGGTGTGGTTGAGTGGGATATAGAGGTTCGCAATCAACGTGATGAACCTGTGGCGGTGTATAGCATTATGACACTGGTAGAACGCCGCGAAGAGTAATTTTATCGTATGTATCCCCATACGATTTTTCCGCGAGCTTGCTCGCGGTTTTTTATTGTTTAGCCTGTGTTTTTTAATAAATACTGTTTGATTAATATTGTTTAATAAATGTTTTTTGATAAGTATCGTTCGATGAAATTTTATATAAGAGTAAGAGGCTTAGTATGTATTGCTTAACGGTTAGTTACCCCAAGTCAGAGCAGGCACGGTTTGATTTTGACTATTATCAAAATTCGCACCTAGCCTTGGTAAAAGAAAAATTTGGCCCTTTAGGCCTACAGGATGTTCTTTTAAAGAAAAATATAGGTGTTAAGCCTGGCGATGATAGTCAGTATTTTGCTAGCGTCGATTTAGTGTTTGATAGTCAGGAAGGTATGAAGGCGGCACTAGCCGCTGCGGGTAAAGCTATAAATGCTGATATCGTTAATTACACTGATGTGCAGGCGCAATACAGCTTTGGCGATTTTTCACGTTTTTAGGCTGCATCGCTGCTAGATAGCACCGCGGTTTTTCGTTTTGTTATTTGCTTTTATGCAGCGGCTGTACAGATTCGATGTTAATACGAGGCCTATCCGGCTCAACTTTGCTTAGCGGCTGCACTTTTTTCATGCTTTGTTGGCTGCGCAGGCTGAGTTGTTGGTACTCCAGGGTGCCTTGTGTTTTCCAGGCTATTTCCTTATCGCTAACTTGGCGCAGGATTTTTGCCGGGCTGCCTATCAGCATGCTGCGTGGCGGGCATTGAAACTGTGCCTTAACCAGCGAGCCGGCGGCGACTATAGATTCTTCGCCTATCTCGGCGTTATCCATAACCACTGCGTTCATGCCCACTAAGCTGTTGCGGCCTATGCGGCAGCCGTGTAACACCGCGCCGTGACCTATATGGCCATTCTGTTCGACGATGGTGTCAGTGCCGGGGAACCCATGCATCACGCAGGTGTCTTGCAAATTGGCACCCGCCTCTAAAATCAATCGCCCGAAGTCGCCGCGCAGCACGGCATTGGGGCCTACGTAGCAGTGCGGCCCCACAATCACGTCGCCTATTAGCACTGCGGTGGGGTGTACGTAGGCGCTGGGGTCTACGACTGGGGTGATGTCGTCAATACTGTATACCTGCATATCGTTCTCTTTTTCACTTTGTTGCTATGGGCATGAGTTAGTTATTTAGCTAAAGCCTAGCTGAGAGGCTATAAGGTAGTGAAAGCTGTTGTTCTAGTGTTGTTCTGGTGTTGCTCCGGTGTTGTTTCAGTATAGGCCTAGACTAGGGTATATTTTATGATACGTAAAATATATATATTTGTTAATATGCGTATCTTGTTGTGTTAGTCTGATGATCTGAGTTTTACCCATTAGCAGGCTGAACTGTAGCGGCAACCATAAACTATTGAAGTGAAATTTATGACTCAATCTTATGAAACGATTATTTTAGAGCCGCCCGTTGCGGCTGTGCAGCTTATCCGCCTCAACCGGCCACAGGCTCATAATGCGCTGACTTCATTATTGTTAACGGAGTTGGCGACGGCCTTAGAGGCTATCGCTAGCAATGATGATATTGCCGCCGTGGTGCTTACCGGTGGCGATAAGGTGTTCGCCGCCGGTGCTGATTTAAAAGAGATGGCCGCGCTGGATATGGTGGGGGTGCTCAATGATACTCGCCCGGCTATTTGGCGCCGTATTTATCAATTCCCCAAACCCTTAATTGCGGCAGTTAATGGCTATGCCTTAGGTGGCGGTTGCGAACTGGCCATGCATGCCGACATTATTATTGCCGGCGATAACGCGCAGTTCGGCCAGCCCGAGATTAACCTAGGCATGATACCCGGTGCGGGCGGCACCCAACGTTTGATTCGTGCGGTGGGTAAATCCTTGGCGATGAAGATGGTGTTGTCTGGCGAGTTTATCTCTGCCCTTGAGGCGAAGCAGTCGGGTTTAGTGGCTGAGGTTACCGTGCCTGAAATGACCATAGAGCGCGCGATGAAACTGGCGCAAACCATTGCCCAAAAGCCAGCCTTGGCGGTTAGGCAAGCAAAAGACGTTTTACTTAAAGCCTTTGAGATCGATCTGGAAGCGGGCCTGCAATATGAGCGCAAAGCGTTCACGATATTAGCAGGCAGTGATGATCGCAATGAAGGTATTAATGCTTTTCTTGAAAAGCGCAAACCTAAATACACAGGACGCTAGAGCATGATTTTTAATACCATTGAATTCAATATTGATGCTGGAGTGGCGCTGCTAACGCTTAACCGCCCCGAAAAATTTAATAGCTTTAATACCGAGATGCATCAAGAACTGCGCACAGTATTAAAAGAAGTGCGCAGTAATGATGACATACGCTGCTTATTAATTACCGGTAAGGGCCGTGCCTTTTGTGCCGGCCAAGACTTAGGCGACCGCAGTGTTACCGTGGGTGATGAAGCACCTGATTTGGGCGAGTCGGTAGAAAAAAATTATAACCCGCTAATACGCGCTATTACGGCCTTAGAGTTGCCGGTGATCTGTGCGGTGAATGGCGTAGCTGCCGGTGCCGGTTCCAGCTTTGCGTTGGCTGCCGATATCGTTTTGGCGGCGCGTTCGGCCAGTTTTATTCAGTCTTTTTGTAAAATAGGCGTGATTCCTGATTCCGGTAGCACCTGGGCCTTGCCGCGATTAGTAGGCATGGCGAGAGCCAAGGGCTTGGCTTTATTGGGCGATAAGTTAGCGGCCGAACAGGCGGAAGCCTGGGGCCTTATTTGGCAATGTGTGGACGATGATAAATTAGCGGAAACCAGCCTAGCACTAGCTAAACAGTTGGCAACACAGCCCACTAAAGGTTTGTCGTTAATTAAGCGCGCGTTAAAAGCGTCTACTGCTAACTCACTCGATGAGCAACTAGAGTTAGAGAAAGAGTTGATGCGCATAGCCGGCCGTACAGAAGATTACCGTGAAGGCGTTGCTGCCTTTATGGAAAAGCGCCCAGCCGTTTTTAAAGGTAAATAAGCGTACTGTTGCAAGCGATACATAATCAGCATATTTTTTTAAGAGGTGAAGCTAATGGGCATACTGCCTATAGAGACAATTGTTGGCGTTATAGGTGCTGGCACCATGGGCGCAGGTATTGCGCAAGTGGCCGCCAAAGCCGGGCATCAGGTGTTGTTGTATGACGCTGCCGCCGGCGCGGCCAAGCAGGGCATAGCGCGCACCGCCGCTGGCTTGCAAAAGCTGGTGCAGCGCAACAAAATCTCTGCTGCTGAGTGCGAGGCTTTACTGAGTCGCTTAACCCCCTGCGATAACATTGCCGACTTAGCGCCCGCTACCTTGGTGGTGGAAGCCATAGTGGAAAAGCTTGAGATTAAGCAGCAGGTATTTTCGCAGTTAGAAAGCATTTGCAGCGCTAGCACTATTTTTGCCAGTAACACCTCCTCCATTTCAGTAACGTCTATAGCGGCGGCTTTGTCGCGGCCGCAAAACTTTTTGGGCATGCACTTTTTTAACCCCGCACCCATTATGAAATTGGTAGAGGTTATTAGCGGTGTGGCTACCGATCCCGCTGTAGCGCAGTGTATTTTTGATACTGCGGCCAGCTGGGGTAAAAAACCGGTACTGGCTAGATCGACTCCCGGCTTTATTGTTAATCGCGTGGCTAGGCCTTTTTATGCCGAGGCTTTACGGGTGTTAGAAGAGGGTGGCGCAGACGTTGCTACTATCGATGCCATCGTGCGCGAAAGCGGTGGCTTTCGCATGGGGCCTTTCGAGTTGATGGATTTAATCGGCCACGATGTTAATTACGCGGTAACCCATTCCGTGTTCGATGCTTATTTTCAAGATCCACGCTTTAAGCCTTCGCTGCTGCAGCAAGAATTAGTTAACGCCGGGTACTTGGGGCGCAAAAGCGGCCGTGGTTTTTATCACTATGGCGACACTGCCGAGCAGTCCACATCGAAACCCCAGCCGCAAACCGCTAGTGCACAGCCTGCTCCTACAGCCATACGTTATCGCGGTGATTTAGGCGTTGCCAAAACTCTATTGGCGCAAGCCGAAAAGGCGGGTGTCACGGTTGCTAGTGCTGGCCATTATCACTCGCCAGGTATAGAAATTGATGGCCTGCGATTGGCTTTAACGGATGGTCGCACGGCTACCCAGTGCAGCGCTGAGGATAATCACGCCGATGTCGTGCTATTTGATTTGGCTTTAGATTATGACAAGGCCCAACGCATAGCGCTGACTAAATCTGATCAATGTAGTGAGCAGGCTTTGAATAAAGCGGTGGGGTTTTTTCAGGCCTTAGGTAAATCAGTTTCTGTTATCGATGATGTGCCCGGCATGGTATTGATGCGTACCGTTTGCATGCTTGCCAATGAAGGCGCTGATGCAGTGAATCAACAAGTTTGCGACGCTGCCGCAGTGGACTTAGCCATGCGCAACGGGGTGAATTATCCCTGTGGGCCACTGGCTTGGGCAGACGCTATTGGTTTAGCTTGGGTGGTTGATAGCTTGGACAATATAGGCAGTATTTACGGTGAAGATCGCTATCGTGTTTCGCCCTTGTTGTGTCGAAAAGTGTATAGCGGTGGTCGTTTTTTTAGCGATGAGCTAGTTGATGACGAGTGAGTTCTAAGACCAGCTATAAAGTGAACTATAAAAGTGAGTAGCTTATGAGTACTAGCGATTTATCACCACAGGCGTTGGCCCAGGCCTGCGCCGACAGCATGTATAAAGTTGATAATGCCAGCCAATCTTTGGGTATGAAAATACTTAGTGTAGCGCCTGGTCGCGCGGAGCTAAGCATGACAGTACGCGACGATATGCTTAATGGACACGGCAGTTGCCACGGCGGTTTTATTTTTGCCTTAGCAGATTCTACTTTTGCCTTTGCCTGTAATAGTCGAAACATTAGCACGGTTGCGCAGGCTGTAAGCATAGACTATGTGCGCCCGGGTTTGGCTGGTGAGTTGTTAACCGCGGTAGCCACAGAGAAAAGCTTGGCAGGCCGTACCGGCTTGTATGACGTAACGGTGAGTAATGAACAGGGTGAGGATGTGGCGTATTTTCGCGGCAAGTCTTATCGCATTAGAGGCACGGTGCTGCCAGAACCGGAACAATAATAAACGTAATAGTAAACGTAATAGTAAACGTAATAGTTAAAGCAATAGTTAGAGCAACGGTTGGAGCAAGAAACAATGAGTAAAAATACCATTAAAGATGCGTTTATCTGTGATGCCATACGCACGCCTATAGGCCGCTATGGTGGCGCGCTATCATCGGTACGCGCCGATGATTTAGGTGCCGTGCCTCTTAAAGCCTTACAAGTACGTAACCCCGGCGTAGCCTGGGATGCTGTAGACGATATTATTTATGGCTGTGCCAATCAGGCCGGTGAAGATAATCGCAACGTAGCGAGAATGAGTGCCTTGTTGGCGGGCTTACCTGTAGAAGTGCCGGGTGCTACGATAAATAGGTTGTGTGGTAGTGGTATGGATGCGGTAGGTCTTGCGGCGCGTTCGATTAAGTCTGGCGAAACCGAATTGATGATAGCCGGTGGTGTTGAATCCATGTCGCGTGCGCCTATGGTTATGCCCAAGGCGGATGCCGCGTTTAGTCGCAAGGCCGAGCTTTTTGATACCACTATAGGCTGGCGCTTTGTGAATGCATTATTAAAAGCCCAGTACGGCGTAGATTCCATGCCCGAGACGGCTGAAAATGTGGCGGCAGAATTTTATATCTCCCGTGAAGACCAAGATACCTTTGCCTTAAGTAGTCAGCAGAAAGCGGCAGCAGCGCAGGCTAATGGGATTTTTGCGCAGGAAATTGTGCCGGTGATGATACCGCAACGTAAGGGTGAGCCACTACAGGTGGATACCGATGAGCATCCCCGTGCCGATACTACACTGGCGACCTTGAGTAAATTGCGCGCCCCTTTTCGTGAAAACGGCTCAGTGACGGCGGGTAATGCTTCAGGTGTTAATGACGGTGCCTGTGCTTTGTTGCTGGCCTCTGAACAAGCTGCCAGCCGTTATGGCCTAACGCCCAAGGCGCGAGTTGTGGCTATGGCCACAGCGGGGGTGGCGCCGCGTATTATGGGTATGGGGCCAGCGCCAGCGGCGCGCAAAGTGTTAGAAAAGGCTGGCCTGCGTTTAGCCGATATGGATGTGATAGAACTAAACGAAGCATTCGCCGCGCAAGGTTTGGCAGTGATGCGGGAGCTGGGCTTGCCGGATGATGCTGCGCAGGTAAACCCCAATGGCGGCGCTATAGCGCTGGGTCATCCCTTGGGTATGAGTGGCGCACGTTTGGTGACTACGGCTATGTACCAGTTGCATCGCATTCAGGGCCGTTATGCGCTATGCACCATGTGCATAGGTGTAGGGCAGGGCATAGCGATTATTATTGAGCGCGTGTAATGCGGCTTGGCTATTATTTTGTAGTGTAGCTTTTAACGTTTTTCTAATGTTACGGACTAAACCCGTCATTAAGCCGTGCCTTATATAGGTATGGCTTAATGGCCTGACTTTTTTAGCAGTAACTCTTCTATCTCGGCTGCTAATTTCATTAACAAGTCCGCAAATTATTTTTCTACGCTAAGGTTGGGGCGCTGCTGCTAGCTGAGGGAGTAATAAATTAATATTACGTGATACATTATTGTTGATTAAGATTGAAATTTGCGTATCATAAAGATATTGCAAATGCCGCAGTGCGGCAAGGCTGTTTGCCAAGCTCTGAGTTAATGGCGTTAGGCTTGAATAACACGGTGTTGAAATGCACACGATGAGAGTACTGAGACATGAAGACTAAAGACCAAAGCGAAGAGATGAGTGCACTGGAGCAGAAGTTTCAGGCTCGTGTAGATGCGGAGCAAAAAATCGAACCCAAAGATTGGATGCCTGAAGCCTACCGAAAAAATTTGATACGGCAGATCTCTCAGCACGCCCATTCCGAAGTGATAGGTATGCAGCCTGAAGGCAAT
This sequence comes from Dasania marina DSM 21967, assembly GCF_000373485.1. Taxonomy (NCBI): domain Bacteria; kingdom Pseudomonadati; phylum Pseudomonadota; class Gammaproteobacteria; order Cellvibrionales; family Spongiibacteraceae; genus Dasania; species Dasania marina. The sequence continues at coordinate 657,556 of NZ_KB891576.1, read as the reverse complement.
TGGATAACCCGTGCCCCTTCACTGCGTCGCAAGGCGGTGTTATTAGCCAAGGTGCAGGATGAGGCCGGCCATGGTTTGTACTTGTACAGTGCAACGGAAACCTTGGGTATCTCGCGCGCCGAGTTAATCGCCGCGCTGCAAGATGGCTCGGCCAAGTACGCCTCTATTTTTAATTACCCTACCCAAACTTGGGGTGATGTCGGTGCCATAGGTTGGTTGGTTGATGGCGCAGCGATTTGTAATCAGGTGTCATTACAGCGCACCTCTTACGGCCCCTATGCTCGCGGCATGATACGCATTTGTAAGGAAGAAAGTTTCCATCAGCGTCAGGGTTACCAGATTATGATTTCCTTGGCCCACGGCACACCCGCGCAAAAGCAGATGGCGCAGGATTCGCTCAATCGCTTTTATTGGCCATCGCTAATGATGTTTGGCCCTCATGACTCTGACTCTGCGCATTCTGCCCGCTCTATGAAGTGGAAGATTAAGCGTGAAACCAATGATGATTTACGTCAGAAGTTTATTGATCAAACAGTTCCGCAGATTGAGTACTTAGGCTTACAGCATCCCGATAAAGACCTGAAGTGGAATGAGCAACGTGGCCACTACGACGGCGGTGAAATTGATTGGGAGGAGTTTCAGAGCGTTATTAATGGCAATGGCCACTGTAATCGTCAGCGCATACAGCACCATGTGCAAGCGCATGAAGAGGGCGCTTGGGTGCGCGATGCGCAAAACGCCTACGAACAAAAGATCAGAGCGCGTAAGGCGAGTAGTGCAGCCTAGGCCCTTACCCTGCCAGCATATTGGAGAAAGAGTATGTCATTAGAACATTTAGAATTATTTGAAGTTTTTGTGCGCCCTGCGCGTGGTTTAGACCACAAACATGCGGGCAGTTTACATGCCGCCGATCATGAGCAGGCATTGGAATATGCCCGCGATTGCTACACCCGCCGCAGCGAAGGTGTCAGCATTTGGGTGGTGAAGTCCTGTGATATTAGTGCTTCACAAGAGGATGATAGCGACAGCTTTTTTGATCCCTCCGATGATAAACCCTATCGCCACGCCACCTATTATCCGCTTCCTAAAGAAGTGGACAATATGTAATCGGGATAAAACCATGAGTACTAAAGACGTGATCAACAGTGACATAAAACAAGATATTATCAGCTATACCGTGCGCCTAGGCGATGACGCCTTAGTGCTGGGGCACAGAGTGTCCGAATGGGTAAGCAAGGGCCCTTTTTTAGAAGAGGATATCGCCCTAGGTAATGTGGCCTTGGATTATATAGGCCGCTCGCGCATGCTCTACAGTTATGCCGCTGAGTTGGCGGGCAATGATACAACAGAAGATGATTACGCCTATTTACGCGACGAGCGGCAGTTTCAAAACTTTTTAATTAACGAGCTGCCACGCGGTGATTTTGCTTACACCATTACTCGTCAGTTATTTGTTGATGTGTTTAATCATTATTACTTAACAGCTTTGTTAGCGTCTAAAGATCAAACCTTGGCGGCCATTGCTGCCAAGGGCATAAAAGAAACCCAGTATCATTTACGCCGCAGCAGGGAATGGACTTTGCGCCTAGGTGATGGCACCGCAGAAAGCCATGAACGTATGCAGCGCGCTATAGATGAGCTCTGGGGTTATACCCATGAGATTTTTGAGCATGATGCTTTAGAGCAGCGCTTAATCGATGCTGGTATCGCAGTGGATGCAGCTAGTTTTAAGGCGCAGTGGTTGGCGGATATTAAAGCCATTTTAGCGGCGGCGACGTTGGCCGTGCCCGATGCGGAGTGGGCGGTACGTGGCGGCCGTGAAGGTTATCACACCGAGTACCTCAGCCATCTGCTAATGGAAATGCAGTTTGTGTATCGTACCTACCCCAATGCTAAGTGGTAACGCTATGCAGCACATACCGCTAATGACCCACGAGCAGTATCAGCGGCAGCAGTTGCGACGCAACTCGCCCTATACCGAGCTTTGGGATTTGCTGGACCAAGTGAAAGATCCAGAAATCCCCGTGCTTTCGCTATGGGACTTGGGCGTGTTACGCGATGTCAGCCGCGAGGGTGAAACCGTACAGGTGACGATTACACCGACCTATTCGGGCTGCCCCGCCATGGATGTTATGCGCGAGGATATAGAGATTTTATTGCGCAGCCACGGCATAGAAAAGATAGCGATAAGCACCGTATTGGCCCCGGCTTGGACTACCGACTGGATGACCGATAAAGGGCGTGCGCAGTTGCGAGACTATGGCATTGCGCCCCCCGACGATGCCTTGGATCAGCAGGGGCGTGAGACGCCGGCAGCCAATGTACGCTGCCCGCATTGCGGCTCTACCCACACGCAAAGAATCAGTGAGTTTGCTTCTACCGCCTGCAAGGCATTGTTTCAGTGCAATGATTGCAGCGAGCCCTTTGATTATTTTAAAAATATTTAAGCCTATAGCTAGAATAAGTTAGCCAAAACACAGGTGGCACGATGTCAAATACAGAGTTAGATAAGAAGCCAGATACAAATTTTTATCCATTAACCCTTGCTAACGTACAGGCGGAAACCGATACCGCGGTGCGGATTAGTTTTGCTGTGCCAGATCAGCTGCAAGACACTTTTCGTTTTGTGCAGGGGCAATTTTTAACCCTAAGAGCGGTTATTGATGGCGTAGAAATGCGCCGCTCTTACTCTATATGCTCAGGGGTTAATGATGGCCACCTGCGGGTAGCCATTAAGCGGGTAAAGGATGGAGTTTTTTCTAATTACGCCAATGATAATTTTAAGGCTGGCGATAGCGTTGAGGTTATGCCGCCTCAGGGCAGTTTTGGCACGGCGCTGAATAAAAACCAGAAAAAGAACTATATGTGCCTAGCTGTAGGTAGCGGTATTACCCCCATGCTTTCTATTATCAAGTCTGTTTTGGCTATAGAGCCAGAGAGCCGGGTGACCTTAATTTATGGCAATCAACGTAGTAATACGGTGATGTTTAAAGAAGAGTTAAGCTTTGTTAAAAATTATTATTTAGAGCGATTTCAGTGGATTAATATCATGAGCCAAGAGGATCAAGGCTCCGATCTACTTAAAGGCAGAATAGATAATAAAAAAGGTTATCTGTTACAAAAGCACAAACTCATCGATATTCATAATACCGATGACGCGTTTATTTGTGGCCCTGAGTCTATGATGTCTGAAGTTTCCCACGGCTTTAGATTAGAAGGGTTAAAAGATACCCAGATACATTATGAATTGTTTGCCAGTTCCTCGGAAGATTCCGAAGCGCGCCTAGCAAAAGCGCATCAGCGGGTGCAGGACTACGGTGAAGAGAAAACCAGCAAGGTAACCGTGAAAGCCGATGGCCGTGCTATAGAGTTTAATTTGGCTGCGGTGGGCGAAAATATATTAGACGCCGGCATGGCGAACGGCATGGAGCTGCCTTATTCCTGCAAGGCGGGGGTTTGTTCTACCTGCAAGTGTAAATTGGTAGAGGGGCAGGTGGATATGGATATTGCTCATGGCTTAGAGCCTCATGAAATTGAAGCTGGTTATATATTGAGCTGTCAGGCTCATCCTATTTCTGATGTGGTGGTGGTTGATTTTGATCAGCGCTAAGCGCAGGGGCCAAAACCTACTGGGCTAGTTATCGCTATGCCGCCATCAGGATTATGCTGATGGCGGCTTTTTTATAATGTTTGCCCTCATTACGGCGGCCCAGTAGAATCCTGCCTATCAAAATAATGATACGGGAAGTACATTTAGCATGGCCAAATTGAAGTGTATTGAAAGCCTACTGGCGGAGTTTCAGCAGCAGCGACCTATGCGTGGCGGCTCCTTGATAGTCAGTATTTTTGGCGACTCTATTTCCCAGCATGGTGGCTCGGTATGGTTGGGCAGCTTAATAGAGGCTTTGCAGCCTTTTGGGCTAAACCAGCGATTGGTGCGCACGTCGGTTTACCGTCTTATTCAAGAAAACTGGTTGGTCTCCACCCAGATAGGCCGCCGCAGCTATTACAGTTTTACCGAATTTGGTTCGCGCCAGTATCAAAAAACCTCTCGCCGTATTTACTCTGCCAGCCGCCCGCAATGGGATGGGCAGTGGACCTTGGTGCTGCCGGCCTATGTGGAAGAGGAGCGCGATGAGCTGCGCAAAGAGTTGCGCTGGTTGGGTTACGGCACCTTAGCCTCTGGCCTATTGGCGCGCCCCGGTGCGGATAGGCGCTCGCTGGATGAAACCTTACAAGAGCTAGATGCGGTTGATAAGGTGGTGGTGATGAATGCCCACACCGAAGAGTTGGCCTCGCAAGGGGTGCTGAAGCAGCTTTCTAAGGCTTGCTGGAACTTGGATGAATTAGAGGCGCGTTACAATGGCTTTTTGGGTCGCTTTCGGCCGGTGCAGGCAGCAGTCACTAAGGCCAAGTCCTTGGATGCGGAGCAGTGCTTTCAGTTGCGCACCTTGCTGATACACGAATACAGGCGCATCTTACTCAAAGATAGCGACCTACCCGATGAGCTACTGCATGCCGATTGGGCGGGTAAGTCGGCATTAAACTTAACCGCGAATATCTACAGGGCCACCTATCAAGGGGCAGAAAACTACTTGCTGGGCCATATGGAAACCGCTGAAGGTAAGCTGCCAAAGGCTGATGCCGGCTTTTATCAGCGCTTCGGGGGCCTTTAGCGAGGCTCGCTTGTGCTGCTTAGGTGCTTGTTGATGTGTGGGGCTTAGCGTCGAAAGCCGCATGTAGCCATAGTGGTCAATTAATAGTGGCCAATGAATAGCAGCCAATTAATTTCTCTAAACCGCCGCTAAGCTATCGGTCTTTGCTGTGCTTTTATATATACTGCCAATTCATTACAACCCGCTATTTGGCGGGTTTTCGTTCTTTTTAGGGCTCACCAGCCAAACACGATATAGAGCGTGGCATAGAACACGACATAAATAGGTATATAGGTAGATATGAAAAGCTCAGCTATACGGGAAGCATTTTTAAGTTACTTTGAGAACAAGGGCCATGCCCGCGTAGCCAGCAGCTCCTTGGTGCCTGGTAACGATCCCACCCTGCTTTTCACCAATGCCGGCATGGTGCAGTTTAAAGATTTGTTTTTAGGGCAAGAGCAGCGCGCCTACACCCGCGCCACTAGCTCACAGCGCTGTGTACGCGCCGGTGGTAAGCACAATGACTTAGAAAACGTCGGTTATACCGCCCGTCACCACACCTTTTTTGAAATGCTAGGTAACTTCAGCTTTGGTGATTACTTTAAAAAAGAAGCGATTAGCTTTGCCTGGGAATTTTTAACCAGTGAGCAATACCTCAACCTGCCCACCGATAAATTACTGGTTACCGTGTATGCCGACGATGATGAGGCCTATAACATTTGGCTCAACGACATGGGTCTGCCCGCTGAAAAAATCATCCGCATAGGTGATAACAAGGGTGCTAAATATGCCTCGGATAATTTCTGGGCTATGGGCGATACTGGCCCCTGCGGCCCCTGCACCGAAATTTTTTACGATCACGGCGAACACATCTTTGGTGGCCCACCGGGCAGCCCCGATGAAGACGGCGATCGCTTTATAGAAATTTGGAACAATGTGTTTATGCAATACAACCGTTCTGAAGATGGCAGCATGCAACCCTTGCCTAAGCCCTCCGTGGATACCGGCATGGGCCTAGAGCGTATCGCGGCCATTATGCAGGGCGTGCACAGCAATTATGAAATAGACCTGTTTCAAAGCTTATTAAACGCGGCGGCCAAGATTATTGGTTTTAAAGACACCACTGAGTCGTCTTTGCGAGTGATTGCTGACCATATACGCTCATGCTCATTTTTGATTAGTGATGGCGTACTGCCCTCTAATGAAGGCCGCGGCTATGTGTTGCGCCGCATTATTCGCCGCGCTGTACGCCACGGTAATAAGCTGGGAGCGAAAGATAACTTCTTCCATAAATTGGTAGCGCCGTTAGCACAAGAGATGGGTGAGGCTTACCCAGAGCTGGTAAAATTACAGGCGCAAATCGAAAAAGTGTTATTAGCAGAAGAGGAACAGTTCGCTAAAACCTTGGATCAAGGCATACGCATTTTAGAGCAGGACTTAGCCAATTTATCGGGCAAGCAAATCCCCGGTGCAACCATTTTTAAACTCTACGACACCTACGGTTTCCCCGTAGACCTCACCGGCGATATCGCCCGCGAGCGTGGCTTGGAGTTAGATGTGGCCGGCTTTGAAGCCGCCATGGAAAACCAAAGGCAAATGGCTAGAGCCTCCAGTAATTTTAAAATGACTCTGGCCGAGGGTGTGGCTATAGATAGTGAGACGGCTTTCACGGGCTACCAATCCTTGGCAGGCGACTGCGTGGTGACCGCGCTATTAAAAGACGGCGAGCTAGTCACTAGCTTGGACCAAGGCGAGAGCGGTGCGGTGGTGTTAGCTAGTACGCCTTTTTACGGCGAGTCTGGCGGCCAAACCGGTGATAGCGGCCTATTAACTGCTAGCGGTGTGCGTTTTGAAGTGGCTGATACCAGCAAGAGTGGCGATAACCATTTACACCAAGGCGTGCTGACCCAAGGTGCTATTAAGGTAGGCGACAGCTTGGCGGCGACAGTAGATGCCGAGATACGCAATGCGACTGCACTCAACCACTCGGCCACCCACTTATTGCATGCCGCCTTAAGAGATGTGTTAGGCGATCACGTGCAGCAAAAAGGCTCTTTGGTAGATGCACAAAAACTGCGTTTCGACTTTTCACATTTTGAGGCGGTAACCGCCGAGCAGCTCAAAGCTATAGAGCAGCAAGTAAACACCCAAATACGGCTAAACAGCGCGGTAGAAACCACCGAAACCGATATGGCCCATGCCGAAAAACTGGGTGCCATGATGTTGTTTGGCGAGAAATACGGCGATAACGTGCGCGTGCTAAGCATGGGTGAGGGCTACTCGGTAGAGTTGTGCGGCGGTACTCATGTTAGCCGCACTGGTGATATAGGTTTGATGCGGGTAGTGTCTGAGTCGGGTGTTGCTGCCGGCGTGCGCCGCATAGAGGCGGTAACCGGTGCTAAGGCGCTGGCTTTATTTGATGATGCCGAGCGCTGTGTCGCCGAAGTAGCTGGGGCGGTTAAAGGCAATCGCGACAATGTGCTTGATAAGGTACAGCAGCTATTAGAAAAACAGCGCAAGCTAGAAAAAGAGCTGATCTCGCTCAAGGCCAAAGTGGCCTCGGCAGCGGGCAGCGACCTAGCTTCGCAGGCGCAGGATGTGAAGGGTATTAAGGTTATCGCCAGTCTGCTAGACGGTGCCGATATGACGGCCTTAGACAGTACCGTATCACAACTTACTGATAAGCTGGGTACCGCGGTGGTGTTATTGGCCAGTGTGGATGGTGATAGGATTAACCTAGCCTGTGGCGTAAGCAAAGACTTGCTCAAGCAATACCGCGCCGGTGACTTGATGAAGCACTTTGCGCCCTTAGTGGGTGGCAAGGGCGGCGGCAAGCCCGAAAAGGCTAAAGGGGCCGGCACCGATGTGGCGGCTTTGGCCGGGGCTTTACCGGCGGTAATTGCTTGGGTAGAAGCGGGGGCTTAGGCCTTTTTTAAGGGGTCAGCCAGATATTTTCAAGGGGTCAGAGTCACTTGTTTCGTGAAGCATGAAACAAGTGACTCTGACCCCTTGAAAATCGACCCCTTGAAAGAAAATCACCCCTTTGAAAAACATTGTTTTATTTATGCGCAGTTTAGTGTTTAATTGCGTCCCTTTTTTCCAGGATGTGGCTGTTTACCATGAGCTTAATTGTTCAAAAATACGGTGGTACGTCGGTAGGTACTATCGAACGTATAGAAGGCGTAGCCGATAAAATCGCGGCGTTTCGTGCTGAGGGCCATGACATCGTTGTGGCTGTATCGGCGATGAGTGGCGAAACCAATCGCCTAATCGCCATGGCTAATGCTATTCAAGATCCGCCCACCCCGCGTGAGCTGGATGTGCTGGTGTCTACCGGTGAGCAAGTTACTATCGCCTTATTAAGCATGGCCTTAAATAAGCGCGGCGTGCCTGCCCGTTCATACACTGGCGGCCAGGTAAAAATTCTTACCGACAGCGCTCATAATAAAGCGCGCATCAAAGCTATTGATGAAAAGCACATACGCACTGATCTTGAAGAAGGTCGGGTAGTGGTCGTAGCTGGTTTTCAGGGCGCTGATGAGCATGGCAATATCACCACCCTAGGGCGTGGCGGTTCAGATACCACCGCTGTGGCTTTAGCGGCAGCGTTAAAGGCTGATGAGTGCCAGATTTATACCGATGTGGATGGGGTGTATACCACCGACCCGCGGGTAGTCGAGCGCGCCAGACGCATGGATAAAATTACCTTCGAAGAAATGTTAGAAATGGCGAGCCTGGGCTCAAAGGTTCTGCAAATTCGAGCGGTAGAATTCGCCGGTAAATATAACGTACCCTTGCGTGTGCTGCACAGCTCACAAGATGGCCCCGGCACATTGATATGTACAGATGAAGAGGTTGAAATGGAAAATCCTGCAATTTCAGGCATTGCCTTTACTCGCGACGAAGCCAAGATCATGGTTAAGGGCGTACCCGATTCACCCGGTATAGCCTATAAAATCTTAGGCCCAGTGAGCGATGCCAACATAGAAGTAGATGTTATCGTGCAAAACTTTGGCGATGATAAGTCTACTGATTTGACCTTTACCGTACATCGTAATGACTTTGTTAAGGCCAAGAGTATTGTTGAGGTTACCGCTAAAGAGCTAGGTGCTCGTGCCGTGCAAACCGATGACGCCATAGCCAAAATCTCCTTGGTAGGTGTAGGCATGCGCAGCCATGCCGGTATCGCCAGCCGTATGTTTAAAGCCTTGGCGGACGTGAACATCAATATAGAGATGATCACCACCTCTGAAATTAAAATCTCAGTCATCGTGGATGAGAAATTTTTAGAGCTAGGCGTACGCGCTTTGCACACTGCATTTGATTTGGATGCGCCAATAGAGTCCTAATTACGGTTTAAACCTAGATTAGGCTTTGAATATGCGGCAAGTATGGTATTATGCCGCCCTCAATTGATAAGGGCTGTGTTCAGCGCCTATGAGATTGATTTTTAGACAGTTTTTCTTTGATGAATTGTTTAAAGTTTATGCGGAGAAGTGGCCGAGTGGCTGAAGGCGTGCCCCTGCTAAGGGTATATATGGGAAACTGTATCGAGGGTTCGAATCCCTCCTTCTCCGCCATTATTTAAAAACATCCGCCAGAGGCGGGTATTTTTAAATAGTTGGTGAGTAAGAGTTTTATCTCTTTTGGTTGCTAGTTAATCGTTATCACCAAGCCCTTGAAAAAATGTGTTTTTTTCACAATTCAAGGTTGACTAAAGTCGCACAGATCCATATAGTGCGCACCCTACGCGCCCGTAGCTCAGCTGGATAGAGTACTCGGCTACGAACCGAGCGGTCGATGGTTCGAATCCATCCGGGCGCACCATATTAAAAAAGCCCATACCGAAAGGTATGGGCTTTTTTAATATGTGCTTTTCGAAAGGGTGCAGTTCCTAAGCGGTTCGACAAACTGTGCCTAGGGCACAGTTTGAACGCCCGTTTTTAAAGGGCGCCCGCAGGGTCAAAATACCCTCAAGGTATTTTGATTCATCCTTCTGTGAGTTCAAACAGTTCTTGAAACGCTGACCCCTTGAAACGTTCTTAAGGTTAATGATTGTCGGATTGCATTTAACGAGTTAGTCTATATTTTAGCCAGTAGTGTTCAGCGCTATAAGTGACAAATAAATGGCGGCAAACATAGTCGTCGATAATAAAATTCACTGTTCATGCTCTTTATTAATCAAGCAGGAATAATATAAATGCGGAAATGGTATTTTGAGGGCTATTTTAGCCCCGCGGGTACTATGCAGCGGCAGGTTATTGATGAGTATCCCTATATCATTGGTAGGGAGGAAAAGCTGCCTTTAACGGTTGCTGTGACCTCGGTTTCTAGGCGACATGCCTTTGTGAGTGTAGAGGATGGCCTGCTCTACATTAATGATATGGGTAGCAGCAATGGTACCTTTGTTAATCATGAGCGCATTAGCTGCCCTATGCCTCTTTCGCATGGCGATGTCATTCATTTAGGTGATCTTGAGATGCGCATTATGCTTGATGTGCTGCAGTACGAAGATAATCAATCGGATGCCACGGTAATGGTGTCGGCCAACGATTTAAGCTTTCACTTCCCCGCTGGTGTTGGCCAATTTGAGGAATTGCTAGCGCGTAAAATGATCAAGCCTGCCTATCAAGCCATTGTTAATCACAATAATAGTACTGTGTTTGGTTACGAGCTGCTGGGTCGTGGTGATCATGCGGATTTACCTGAAAGCCCCGGGGGCTTGTTTCAGATTGCTGAAAGTGTCGGTTTGGAAGTTGAGCTTTCAGAGTTATTTCGTGAGTTGGGTGTGCAAATAGCGATGGAGCATGGCTTGCAAGGCCATATCTTTGTGAATACCCATCCCAGTGAGATGAAAAACCCTGATAAGCTCATGGCCGAATTTTTTCAACTGCATAAGCGTTATCCTAGCTGCCAATTGGTGCTGGAGGTACATGAGCAGGCTATTACCGACATTGAGTTAATTAAGCATATTAAAGGGGAGTTAACCCAGAGAGGTCTGCTGTTGTCCTACGATGATTTTGGGGTAGGTCAGTCGCGGTTACTGGAGTTAGTGGAGGCTGCGCCTGATGTGTTGAAGTTCGATATGATGCTGGTTCATGATATTCATAAAGCGCCACCGGGTAAAATAGAGCTTGTTCAGCAGCTGCATCAAATGTCGCGGTCACTGGGTATTCAAACTTTAGCGGAATGTATTAGTCAGCAGCAAGATTATGAAGTCTGCCAAACTATAGGTTTTGATTTTTATCAGGGGTTTTTATTTGCTAAGCCTCGGTTTATTAATGAGCTAATGTAATTATGTCGCTTGGGGTTTTATAGGTATATTTACATATATTTAGGTATACTGGCCGTTTAAAAATAAATTGTCGCTTTATGTGGCTCTAATAATAACCAATAACACAACGATGGAGCGATGAAGTATGCCTGTTCTTTATCAGGTGGCAGTAATAGGTTCTGGCCCTGCAGGCTTAAGCGCCGCGGGCCGCGCTGCTTTTTACGATAGGCAGCAACGCGAGCAAAATCCTCAGCACGACTATAGCCACATATTATTAGAGTCTTTTGATAAGCCCTCCAAAACCATACAGCGTTACCAGAAAGGTAAGCATGTTATGGCTGAGCCTGGGTTTTTGGCGCTGCGTAGTGATTTTGAGTTTGCCGCAGGCAGCCGTGAAACCATTTTAGGCGGCTGGGAAAAGCGTGTAGTAGAGCAAGACGTTAATATTCGTTATGGCAGTGAAGTTGTTAAAGTTACCGGCGCTAAAGGTGATTTTTGCGTAGTGTTAAAAGATGGCACTGAAATACATGCTGAGCATGTGGTGTTAGCGATAGGCTTAGAGGGCAACCCGCGTAAGCTGGGGGTGCCAGGCGAAGATTACCCCTTAGTGCAATATACCCTCGATGACCCTATGGCTCACCACAATGAAACAGTGGTAGTAGTGGGTGCGGGTGACTCGGCGATAGAGAATGCTCTGGGCTTAGTCAAGCAAAATAAAGTTGCCATTCTTAATCGCCGAGATGAATTTTCTAGAGCTAAAGAGGGTAATCTAAGTGCCATATTAGCTGCCAATAGTGACCCCTCGATAGCGTTAACCTGCTATTACAGCACTGGCGTAAAAGAGATTGCTAAGGCGGAAGATGGTAGTTATTTAATTACCTTAAATACTGCTGAAGGTGAGGAGAGCTTCCCCTGTGATAGGGTTATTGCCAGGTTGGGTGGCGTGCCGCCACGTGGCTTTGTAGAGTCTATAGGCGTTGAGTTTCCCAATGATAAACCCGGTGCCATTCCTGCATTAACAGGCCAATATGAATCGAATGTTCCTGGCCTTTATATTATTGGTTCTTTGGCGGGCTACCCCTTAATAAAGCAAGCGATGAACCAAGGCTACGATGTTATTGAATACATCTTAGGCCACGACATTAAACCTGCCGATCATCCTCTGTTAGAGCTACAGTTTAAATTACTGCCTTATATAAAAGAGGTGGATGATTTAGTTAAGCTGTTTCAGCAGCGCATACCCATGTTTAGGGAAATGAATGCGCTGCAATTTCGTGAGTTAGTGATTGAAAGCGACATACTGGTGAGTTATGAACCTGGCGCTATGTTTGATGAGGTGGAGGCTGAATCTGCCAAAATAAAACAGCAATTAGCTAAACAAAACCCCAGCCCGCGTTATACCAAAATTATACGGGCGGGTGATTATATTTATAAGGATGGCGATTTTAGCAACTCCTTCTTTACGATTATTGAAGGGGTGGTTGAGGTTAGCCTGCCCAATACCACGCAAACCGTTAGCCATGGCCGCGGTCAGTTTTTTGGTGAAGCTAGTTTGTTGTCGGGGCGGCCGCGAGAGGGTAACGCCATTGCCGGTAAAGATTGTATTTTAGTTGAAACGCCGCGCCGCACCATGATCAAGTTAATGAACTCCAACGATGAGGTGAGAGAGGGTATAGACCTCATCTTTGTGGTTCGCACCTTGCAAAAACATGTCGCACCGAAACTCAGCATTGCCCAGCTCAGTGAATTTGCTGCCAGAATACAACAAAAAACCTTTGATGCCGGTAGCAAGCTTTTTGTAGAAGGCGAACAAGGTTCTTCGCTGCACATAATTCGCAGTGGTTCGGTTACCTTAACGAGAAATAAAGATAAACCCGTTGTGGTTGCGCAATTGCACTCCGGCAAAATGGTCGGTGAAATGGCGCTAATGGGTGACCCTGTTAGGCGCGAAACTGCCGTGGCCACCGTAGCTACCGAAACCATAGAGTTGGATAGAAAGTCCTTTGTTAAAATGGTGCAGGCCGATACCTCCTGTATAGAAACGCTGCAAGATAATGCCAGTGAGCGTGCACTGAATCACAGCACCATGGAATCTAGGCCTGAAGTAGGCTCGGTGATGCAGTTTTTAATGGACGAAGGCTTGGGTGAGGCAACCAACTGTTTAATTATTGATGAAAACCTCTGCGTGGGTTGCGACAATTGCGAAACCGCCTGTGCCGAAACTCACGACGGCATCTCACGTTTAGATAGAAAGTCGGGCGGTTCTTATGCTGAGTTACATGTGCCTATTTCTTGTCGGCATTGTGAGCTACCTCATTGCATGAAAGATTGCCCGCCCAATGCCATACACCGTGCGCCATCGGGCGAAGTGTTTATCGACTCTAGCTGTATCGGTTGCGGCAACTGCGAATCAAACTGCCCCTACGATGTTATCAAGCTTGCCTACGATGCGCCCAAAAAACCCAGCCTCTGGAGTTGGATGTTGTTAGGTAAGGGCAATGGCCCCGGTGAAGAGTCTGGCTACACGCCCGATGATGCCGCTAAAGCGAAGGGTAAAAAAGCGGTTAAATGTGATGCCTGCATGAATCTACCCTCAGGCCCAGCCTGTGTAAATGCCTGCCCAACCGGTGCTGCGGTTAGAATGAACCCCGATCAATTTATCGAGCTGGTGGAGGTACGCTAAGTGATACATGAAAACATTTTAAATTATAAAAAAGCGCGCTACTTCACCGTAACTATTGTGTTGCTGGTGGCTTGCGTTGCGCTCTATGTTTCACAGGGCGGTAGCCAGCCTGCTAATGGCGGCACTTGGCAGGGCTATATATTAGGCACTATCGCTGCGTTACTCATCGTGTGGTTGGCCGCGCTAGGCAAGCGCAAAAGAAATTACAAAACGGGTACTGCTACGGTTAGAGCTTGGGTGTCTGCTCATGTGTATTTGGGTAGTGGTTTATTAGTGGTGGCAACGCTGCACTGCGCCGCCCAGTTTGGTTACAACATTCATACGCTGGCTTACTTGCTAATGTGCTTAGTTATCGCCAGCGGTTTTTTTGGTATTTATAGCTATTTAGTGTATCCCCGCTTGCAGGCTAAAAATCGAACCAATAGCTCTAGGGAGGTACTTTTTGTAGAGCTTAATGGTTTGAATGATAGTGTTAGAAAATTAAGCAAGCTTTGTGAACCCGATATACGGGCGGTAATAGAAAGCGCTATAGACCGCACCAATATAGGTGGCGGTGTGGTAACGCAGCTATTGGCTAGAGATGATTCGAAAATGTTATCTATTGCTGATGGCGTCAATGTCTCTACAGCTAGTGTGATGGTGAGCAACTCTAATCAGCAGGCGGTTATCGAGTATGTTGCCGATCGCATTCCCCGCTGTAGAAAGCCACAAGAGGCTGCCAGGCTGCAGGATTTATTATCCATGCTGTGCCGGCGACAAAATTTATTAAGAACCATACGCAGAGATATTCAGTTACAGGGCTGGATGAAGATTTGGCTGTACATTCATGTGCCGCTCACGATTGCTTTGTTGTTCGCCCTAACTGCGCATATTGTTGCAGTTTTCTTTTATTGGTAATGATTAAGAATAATAAATATGGAATTTTTGCTACGTGAGATAACTTCTGAACAGGGAGTTGTTGTTTATCAAGATACCGAACTCGCTGCAGAGTTAATTACTATAGGTAGTGCTGCCGCACAATTAATCCAGCTGCGCGGTAGCGCTATCAAACATAGCCACGCAGTGCTTAAGTTAGTTGCTGGCCAGATTACTATTCAGGCGGTAGGTAAACATACGCTGGTCGTTAATGGTTCCGAATACCAGAGCCGGGCGTTAAGTGTTGGCGATGAAATTGTTATTAGCAGCCATAAGCTAAAAATAATAGAGCCGCCTGCAGGTTTCGATGCAGCCTGCGAACTGTATATAGATGATGAGTTGCAAAAACAGGCGCTAGAGTCGGCCTATGTAACCGATTTAGCTAGCACGGTATTAGCGAAACGTGCACCTGCCTATTTATTAAGTTTAATCGTTGTACTATTGGCTTTGGCTTGGCCTATCAGTGCGTATTTGTTGCGCGATAACGGAGCCGACGCCACCGCCGAGCAAACATTTATCAAATCAGGTTCGGGTGATCACTTATGGTCTACCGGGCCCTTATTACCGGCTCATCAATTAGAAATAGGTAATGATTGTTCGGCCTGCCATAAAAAAGCATTTCAAACCGTACAGAACGAAAGCTGTGTTACTTGTCATCAAGATACTGCTGATCATATCAATAGTGATGCTTTAACCGTGCATGGCGACGAGGCGACTCAAAATATAGCCACCAGCCATAAAGCCTATGGCGTGAGCGAATGCCAAAGCTGCCATAAAGAGCATAATGAACCTGCCGCCTTGGTGGTAAAAGCCGATGCGCTTTGTGTGGATTGCCACCGGCAAGCACAGCAGCTTAGCGATAATAGCAAGGGCACGCCCGCCATTAGCGGTTTTGATACGGGCAGCCATCCTGCGTTCAAACTGAATTATGTGTTGCCGGAAGTCCTTAAGAAAGGCACCGGCATATCGATAACCTGGGATAGCCATTTGTTAGAAAAAGCGGCTGGCCAAGCCGATATTTCTAATTTGAAGTTTCCCCACGACATACATTTGGATGCTGGCAAGGTGCAGCTGTCGGATACCGGCGAGGCCATGTCTTGTAACTCTTGCCATGCGTTAAAGGCCGATAAAGAGCATTTTGCCGCTATCACCATGGAAAAACATTGCTCCTCTTGCCATGACCTCAGCTTTGATGCCAATGAGCCTGATCGACAATTGCCCCATGGTGAACCCAGTTTAGTGGTGCAAACCATAGAAGAGCATTTTGTACGTGTGTATACCGACCCTAACTACAAGGCACCAGGCAGTGATCGCCGCCGTCGCCCCGGCAAAAGTGCTAGCCAATCTGCTTGCAGTGATAAGCCATTTAATTGCGGTATGCAACGGGCCACCACTGAAGCGGCTATTCAGTTTACCCAGCGGGGCTGCGTCACTTGCCATGAAGTATCCGATAACCAATCGGATGATATGTATGCACGTTGGTTGGTGATGCCGGTCAATATTAATGACAACTGGCATGCGCGTGCTTTATTTGATCACGCCAGCCATTTAACTAAGCAGGGTCAAAGCAAAGATCAGACCTGTTTAAGTTGCCATGAGGCGGACCAATCAGCCAGCAGCGCGGATGTTTTAATTCCCGGCATCGATAATTGCCTCAGTTGTCACGGCGATGTTTCGATTGCTGAAAAAGTACCGGTTAATTGTATTTCTTGCCACGCTTATCATCCCAAGGACGTCTTTACGCAATGAGCCCTAAATCAAAAAATACCATAATGCCGGAGTTTAAAAGCATGCATTATTCTGCTGTTTTTATGTTGTTGTCATTACTGTTGCTGGGTGCTTGCTCAGGGGGTAGTTCAACCGGTGAAGGCGCGGGTACGTCAACAGTTGAGTGTGATGGCAGTTGTGCGGATACGCCGACACGATTAACTGTTGCCGATGTAGAGACCATATTGGCACAAGCCATTGCCGAGGCGCAGGCGCAAGGCGAGCAAGCCACTATCGCAGTAGCCGATAGGGTGGGTAATGTCTTGGCGGTGTATCGCATGGGCGCTGCCGCCGATAGAGGCGTGCTCATTGCCAGCGCCACCAATGGCGCAGGTAATGCAGTTATTGATAGTGGCTTGGAAGGTATTTCCTTACCGGCCACGGGCCTAGCATTAAATATTGATGATCAGGCGGCCATTAGCAAAGCGATAACAGGGGCGTATTTATCCTCTGAAGGCAATGCCTTTTCTAGCCGCACTGCCAGCCAAATTGTGCAGGAAAATTTTAACCCCGGTGAAATGAATCAACCGGCCGGCCCGTTATTTGGTGTGCAGTTTAGTCAGTTATCGTGCTCAGATTTTACGGTAGATAATGTCAATATCAGCCATGGCCCTAAGCGGGCACCTTTAGGTTTATCGGCTGACCCGGGCGGCTTGCCGCTTTACAAAAATGGCACACCGGTAGGGGGCATAGGGGTGATTGCCGATGGTTTATATTCCATCGATAAAGTGATATCTGATAGCGACCGCAGTGTCGATGAAATGATCGCCTATGCGGGCACTTATCAATACGCCGCGCCTGTTGATAGACGCGGTGATCGTATTACTGCCGATGGTAAAACCTTTCGCTTTAGCGATGTTGATTTTTCTGATTTAAATACCGACCCGGCAGCAGCCAATAGCTACGCGTCTATCGCTGGCTCAGTGGGCTCATTAATTCCGGTAACCGGTTATAGCAATGGCACAATAAGAGCAGGCTTGGCTTTTGGCCAACGAGAGTCGGGTATACGTCGTGACAGCAGTGGCTTTCCCGCTGCCACCGATGCTTTTATCTTTGTTGACCCCAGCACCAATATTAATCGCTACCCGGCTATTAACGCCCCCGATGGTTTGTTAACCGCGGCGCAGGTGCAGGTGATATTGGAAGAGGCCTTAGCGGTTGCCAACCGCGCGCGCGCCCAAATTCGTCGCCCCTTAGGTAGCCAAGCAAGAGTGACCATTACCGTGGTTGATACTCAGGGCGATATTTTAGGCATGGTAAGAAGCCGTGATGCGCCGGTATTTGGTTCCGATGTGTCGGTGCAAAAAGCACGTACGGCCGCGTTTTTTTCGTCGGCTGATGCCGCTAACTTTCTTACTACGCAACCCGATGCCAGTTACTTTGATGTGTCCTCTACCGGCTTGCCCTTAGTATTGCGCGAGTCTGTTGCGCTAGGTGGTTATGTTAGCGCGGTGCAAAATTTCATTCCTGATGCCTCGGCATTAACGAATGGCGCGGTGGCCTTTTCTGATCGAGCAGGGGGCAACTTATCGCGCCCAACTTACCCTGATGGCTTGCAAGGTCGTCCCCATGGCCCCTTAAGTAAAGCGCCGGGTTCTTGGAGTGTGTTCTCTACCGGTTTGCAATTAGACATGGTTTATAACGCGGTTATTCAGCATGTATTAAGCGTAGCTTCCGGCGGCGGTGTGGCAGATGTTACCAACCGTTGTTCGGGTGTAGCTTTTGATCCGCCTACGCTAACGTTTACCGCTACCGGCACCACCAATCAAATGGCTAATGGCAGCCAAATATTCCCCGGTAGTGTGCCTATCTATAGCGGCAACACCTTAATAGGTGGCATAGGTGTGTCCGGTGATGGTGTTGATCAAGATGACATGATTAGCTTTTTAGGTGTGCATAATGCTGGCCAGCGTTTAAGTGGTGCCATTAATAATGCGCCACGGGCCATGCGGGCCGATAACTTAACGCCGCAGGGTGTGCGCTTACGCTATGTGCAGTGCCCGCAGGCGCCGTTTTTAGATAGTGATGTCGACAATGTTTGTGCAGGGAAATAACCGATGACAAAAACGCTATCGCCTATTGTTGCACCGGCTTGGTTGATGTTATCGCTAACCGCCAGCCCCTTGCTGCATGCACAAACCGATTGCATCAGCCAAGAGCAGATGCAGCAACAGCAAAACAGCGAGCGCGCCGCCAAGCGTCGTCGCCCGGGTAAACAACAGGCGGTGCTGTGTGATTCTGAGAAGGGCGAACCGGAGCAAGTCACCCAGCAGCAAGAATATGTGCGCTCCAAGCGTGCGCCGGTGGCAGCCGACCCTAGGCAAACGCGGCGTAAAAATCCAGTGTCACCTATACCTAGGCCAGGTATTAAAGATTACACCGCATCGGTACCGCTACCCGATCGCTGGCGCATAGTGGATGCCTTGGGTTATGAGGATAATTGGTTTGATCCCTATCATCGCAATACTTTAAAAGGCGATAAGCCGGTTTATGGCGACGATTGGTTTTTTAACCTCGGTATTATTTCTGACTCAGTGTATGAAATTAGGCAACTACCCACACCGGTAGGCGCTAGCTCATCCAACAACAGCGGCGACATTGATGTATACGGCTCCGCCGATCAGTGGTTACTCAATCAGAACCTAGCCTTGGAATTTGTTTGGTATAAAGGCGATACCGTTTTTAGACCCCCAGATTACGAATTTCGTATTATCCCCGTGATCAATTATAACGAGGTGCATCTCGATGAGGTGCAGGGTATTAATGTAGACCCAGCGGATGGTGATACCCGTTACGATGGTCACATAGGTTTACAGGCCGCCTTTGCCGATGTGCATTTGCGCAACGTGTCCGATAAGTTTGATTTTGATAGTATACGGGTGGGTATCCAACCGTTTAGCTCTGACTTTAGAGGCTTTTTGTTTCAAGATAATCAGCTAGGCATACGCTTATTTGGTAACCGCGATAATAATATTTTTCAATACAACCTCGCTGTGTTTCAGCGTATGGAGAAAGACACCAATAGTGGTTTAAACGACCATGGTAAAGCCTTGCGTGATGATTATGTGTTTGCCGCCAACCTTTACTGGCAGGATTTATTGATAAAAGGCTTTATGTCGCAATTCACTATTGTGCATAACAAGAATGGCGAAGAGGGGCAGTTCTTTTTTGATAACAATGAGTTTATTGCCAGGCCTGCGTCATTAGGCCGAGAGGTACCGCGCGGTTACGATGTTACCTACCTAGGCTATAACGGTGATGGCCATATAGGACGATTAAATTTAACTACCTCAGCCTATTATGCCTTTGGCGAAAACGACCCCGGTGTGTTTGTTGATCAAAAAGTAGATGTCGAGGCAGTGTTTTTTGCCGCCGAAGCCTCTATGGATTTTGATTGGTTTAGGCCGCGTTTATCGTTTCTTTATGGTAGCGGTGATGACGACCCCTATGATGATAAGGCTACTGGTTTCGATGCTATTTTTGAAAATCCTCAATTTGCCGGTAGCGATACCAGTTATTGGATACGCCAGCCCGTACCGTTAATTGGCGGCGGTAGGGTTTCACTGTCGTCTCGCAATGGCGTGTTAAATTCCATGCGCTCGTCTAAAGAGCTGGGGCAATCGAACTTTACCAACCCTGGAATTATTTTAATCGGCGCCGGTTTCGATATGGATTTGTTACCGGAGTTACGCTTGAGTGGCAACGTCAATCAATTGTATTTTGACGATACCGCGGTGTTAGAAGTGGCGAGAAACCAAAGTGATATCGCGGACGATATAGGCTTAGATGTATCACTGTCGTTAACCTATAGGCCTTTTATGACCCAAAACATTGTGTTTAGAGGCTCTTACGCACGGTTAATTCCCGGCGAAGGCTATGACGACTTGTATGAAGATGATGGCCAAGATTATTTTTTGTTTAACCTAGTGCTAGCGTATTAAGCAGTAACTAGGTTTGTTTTTATTTTTTAACATCACGGCTGCCGTGATAACTGGATAGTGATAGCAATGCTCGTATCAAAAACTGCAACGGTAAAAACATTTAGCGCCAAGGCCTTATCGCCATTGCTGAAGGCAGCGTGGGCAAGCGGTTTGTTGCTGCTGTCAGCGGCAGCCTATAGCTCGGGCATGTACCATGCGGTTGATCGCGATTATAGCACCGCCCCTAATTCGCCAGCCAGCCAGTCACAGCTTGAGGTTGATGCCAAAAATGAAAGCTGCACCAGCTGCCATACCGACTCCGACAGCAAAACCATGCACGCTAATCCCGGTGTTAAATTAGCCTGTGCCGATTGCCATGGTGGTAATATCTCGGTGTTTAAGCCCGAGAGCAGTGAGCAAGGTAGTGAGGCCTATTTAGCAGCGATGAGCGAGGCGCATGTGCTGCCGCGCATACCGGATAAATGGCCCACGCCTAGCAGTCGCAACCCCGAACGTACCTACGCTTTGCTCAACCACGAAAGCCCGGAATTTATTCGTTTTATTAACCCCTCCGATTACCGCATAGTCAATGAAGCCTGTGGCAGCTGCCACCAGGAAACCATCGAGGCATCAATGCGCAGCTTGCACAGCACAGGTGCGATGTTATTAGGTGGCGCTTCTTACAATAACGGCATATTGCCTTATAAAAATTATATCTTAGGTGAGACTTATGACCGCGCCGGTAAGGGCACCATTTTAAAAGGTCCGGTTATTCCTGATCACTTAAAGCAAGCGGCGGCCGACAAGGGTGTTATCGAGGCCTTATATCCGCTGCCGGCATGGGAAACGGTAAAACCCGGTGATGTTTTTCGCGTGTTTGAACGCGGTGGCCGCAATATCAGTAATTTATTTCCAGAAACTGGCCTGCCCAGTAACTTAGGCCAAATACAGCGTTTGGAAGAACCGGGTCGCCCCGACTTCAAACAATCAAACCGCGGTGAAGGCACTGGCGGTCGTATCTCCGTGCCGATCATTAATATTACTAAAACGCGATTAAATGACCCGCTCACCTGGTTTATAGGCACCAATGATCAACCCGGCGATTACCGCAACTCCGGTTGCGCCTCCTGCCATGTGGTTTATGCCAATGATCGCGACCCACGTCACTCTGGGCCCTATGCCAAATTTGGCCACGACGGCAAAACAATCACCAAAGATACGACTATTAACAAAGAGGAGAGTGGCCACCCGCTAGAGCATACCTTTACCCGCGCAATCCCCACCAGCCAGTGCATGATTTGCCATATGCACCAGCCCAATATGTTTATGAATACCTTCTTGGGTTACACCATGTGGGATTATGAATCGGATGCGCCACAGATGTGGCCCGAAGAACAACAATACCCTTCTCATGCCGAAACGCGCAAAGTCTTAGACAGAAACCCCGAAGGTGCAGCGCCCCGAGGTAAGTGGGCAGATCTCGATTTCCTGAAAAATGTGTGGGATAACAACGATAAAATGAACGACACCCAGTTTGCTGACTACCATGGTCACGGCTGGAACTTCCGCGCTGTTTTTAAACGCGATCGCAAAGGTAATTTGTTAGATGCCGAAGGTGAACAGGTCGCTGACGATGATCCAGAAAAATTCGACAAAGCAGTGCACATGTCCTCCGTGCATGTTGATGTCGGCATGCACTGTGTGGATTGTCACTTTGGCCAAGATAACCACGGTAACGGTCATCTCTACGGCGAAGTCGCTTTAGCGGTTGAAGTCGATTGTAAAGATTGCCACGGTACCGCCAAAGAATATCCTAATCTTTATACTTCGGGGCCAGCGGCACTAGAGGGTGGTGCGGATTTATCAGTATTGCGCACACCGGACGGTCGCCGCCGTTTTGAATGGGTAGGGGATAAATTATTCCAGCGCTCGGCCTTGTACCCCGACAAAGAGTGGCAATTGAGTTTAGTGAAAGACAGTGTCACTAAAGGCAATGCTAACTACAACGAAAAAGCCGCCCGTGCCAAATTAATGAGCACCGATACGGAAAAACAAAACTGGGGCAATGATGTGCCCGCTAAAGAATTGGCCCACTCTAATGATGATATGGAGTGCTATGCCTGCCATACCTCATGGACCACTAGTTGTGGCGGTTGCCACCTGCCTATAGAGGCCAATGCCAAAACCGAGCGCCATCACTACGAAGGTGGTGAGAGTCGTAACTATGCTACCTACAACCCGCAAGTGGCTAGAGATCAAGTGTTTATGCTGGGGCGTCGTGGCCCAGCCAAGGGCGGCAAAATTGCTCCCACCCGTTCCTCCTCGGCGCTAGTGTTGTCGTCGACTAACGCTAACCGTGAAAAAATCTATGTGCAGCAGCCGCCTATCGCGGCCAGTGGTTATAGCTCGCAAGCCTTTAACCCGCACTTTGCTCATACCGTGCGTAAAACAGAAACCAAAACCTGTAGCGATTGCCATGTATCAAAACAAAACGATAACAACGCCATCATGGCGCAGTTGTTAATGCAGGGTACCAACTTTATTAATTTTGCTGGTTACAATACGTGGTTAGGCGGCGCCGGTGAAATTAGTGCCGTGCAAGTTACCGAGTGGCAGGAGCCGCAGGCGGTGATAGGCAGTTATTTACATCGTTATGCCTACCCCGACTTTTATCAGCAGCATCTAGCTAAAGATAAAACCTTAGATAAGTTGCATCAACACTCAGCGGGTACCGCCAGTTGTCTGCAATTACGCGGTGAGTATTTGTATGTGGCCGAAGGTAGTGACGGTGTGCAAGTGTATGATGTAGCCGGCATCGCCAATAAAGGTATATCGCAGCGTATTATTACTGCACCCTATAGCCCCTTAGGCCACGATGCTCATATAAAGGCTAAAAACGCCACCTGTATAGCCCTGCCATCGAATCAGCCTATTAACCCGCTAAAAAACCAAGGCGATTTGATGCGAGTTGATAACCAGGAGCAGCCTTTTCATCCCATGTATAACTACGCCGTTATTACCGATGCCGAAGAGGGTTTGATACTGGTTGATATCAATACCTTTGCCGATGGCGAGCCTAGAAATAACTTTTTAAACCGCGCGGTAACGTGGAACGAGGGCAATGTATTAAAGGGCGCTAAGCATGTCACCATCGGTGGTCACTATCTTTATATTAGTGCCGATAAAGGTGTTGTGATTGTCGATATAGATAAGCCATTACAACCCACGCTAGTTGCTGTAGTGCCTATGCAGGGCGCACAAGCAACGGCGATACAGTTTCGCTATTTACTGGTGACAGATGTAGAAGGTTTAAAAGCCATTGATATTACTAACGTTGCTAAACCTGTGTTGGTTGCCAACAATACCATCGCCATTAATAAAGCGTATAAAATGCACTTGGCCAGAACCTACGCCTATGTTGCTGCTGGTGATGAAGGTATAGTGATTGTCGATATTACCCAACCCGATGCCATGGTTGAGTATCAACGCTTTAATGCCGAGGGTGCTCTGAAAGACAGTCGGGATGTTGTGGTGGCTACCACTAACGCTTCACTCATAGGCTATGTGGCTGATGGTAGTGGCGGTTTGAAAGTGTTGCAATTAACCTCGCCTGAGTCACAACCTAAGTTTTATGGCTTTAGTCCAGATCCTAAGCCGCAATTGATTGCTCACTATCAAACTGGTAAGCCAGCGCTCAGTTTATCTAGGCCCTTGGAGCGTGATCGCGGTGTTGATGAAACCGGTGGTCAAATTGCGGTGTTTGGTCGTCGTGGCTCGCGGCCCTTGAATAAAATGGAAATGGAGAAAATGTATTTAAATAAAAATGGCGAACTTTGGTTTGTGGAAGATTAGGCGCTAAGACATTAACAACCGTCGCTGTAATAGCAGTGATGTATAAAACAAAAATAAAGGAGTGAATGTGCAGTGGCTTTTTTCAACACCGTGGCATTATTAAACACAAGGGTCGCTGTTATTTTACTCGCCCTTATATCTGTGCAGGCTGTTGCCTTGCCGCAATATGATGAGGATCAGCATCTAGGGGTGGCTAGTTGTGCCAGTAGTGTTTGCCATGGTAAAAGCAAAGCGGTTGAAGATAAAAACGTGATGCTTAATGAGTATCGCATTTGGTCTACCGAAGATCGGCATGCTAGAGCCTACAAAACATTACTGTCATCAGAATCAAAACGTATAGCTAAAAATCTAGGTTTGCCTAGTGCTCATACAGCAAAGATATGCTTGGATTGCCATACCGATAATGTGGCGAAAGAGCAACGTGGTCCTAAGTTCCAAATTAACGACGGTGTAGCTTGTGAGGCCTGCCATGGCGGCTCGCAACAATGGATAGAAAGCCATACCGAAGAGGGCGTGACGCACCAGCAGAACTTAGATAAAAATATGTATCCAACAGAAGATGGCGTGGCCAGAGCTAAGCTGTGTATCTCCTGCCATTATGGTACTAGCAATAAAATGGCTAGCCACGAAATCATGGGCGCTGGCCATCCACGATTAAGCTTTGAGTTAGAGACTTTTTCCGCCAATCAGCCCGCGCACTTTACCGTCGATGCTGATTATAAAACCCGTAAACCCTATATTAGCGGGTTTAAACTTTGGGTTGTTGGCCAAGTTGAAATGCTGAAATCTAGCTTAAATCTGATGCAAGAAAAGCTGGTGAATAGTGAGGCCGTGGTGCCTGAGCTGTTTTTTTATGATTGTCATGCCTGCCACCACGCTATGAGTGATACGCGTTGGCAGCCAACCAGTGCTAAAAAGGGCATGCCTCCCGGGGCTGTGCGGCTGAATGATGCCAGTGCGATGATGCTGCTATCATTGCTCGACGTTATAGCGCCAGAGCAGCATAAAGCCTTGAAGGCCGCATTGATTGCCCTGCATAAAGCCTCATTAGTTAATAGGCCTGCACTTAACGCTGCCATTATTAAATTGCAGGCGCTAGTGCTGGAGTTGGATGGCCAGTTAGTCGCTAAGCAATACACCGATCAACAATTAAAGGCAGTAAGAAATAACTTGTTAGCTCAGGCGTCGCTGGGTGAATACCGTGATTTTGTCACTGCCGAGCAGGCCTTCTTAGCCATTGAAAGTATTACGATCTCTTTACAGCAAGGTACCGCGTTAGAGACACAGCTCAATTTACTGTACGGTAGCCTAGAAAATGAGGCGCTGTTTAGCCCGCTGAAATTTCAAAACTTAGCGAATCAGATTAAGAAAGCTTTTAAATAAGAGGTATTATGACGCTGATAGAGTTTGATGCTAAAACCGATACCGGTGTTGTTAGGGATCACAACGAAGACGCCATCTTAGCGGATGCTAATGCTAAACTGTGGGTGGTTGCTGATGGTATGGGTGGTCATGCCTGCGGCGAGGTGGCGAGTGCTATCGTCCTCAAAACAATTAAAGCATCTGCAAAAATAGGGCAGGGCTTGGTTGAGTCTATACAAAAAGCCCATGCGGATGTAAAGGCGGCGGCAGAAAGCAATATTAATGCTAAGGGGATGGGGTCCACCGTTGTGGCTATGTCCTACACTGGTAATAGTTATACGGTTGCGTGGGTGGGGGATAGCCGAGCCTATCGCTTGCGCAAGCAAAAGTTACAGCTGTTAACCCGCGATCATTCCTATCTTGAGTTGCTAAAAGATAATGGCTTAACAGAAGAGGCTGCCAGAGAACACCCTAAGCGCAATATTATTGTTCAAGCTGTGGGGGTTGGTGAATTAAGCCCCGATACTGTTGAGGGTGAGTTTAAGTCTGGTGATCGCTACTTATTGTGTAGTGATGGTTTAAATGATGAGCTAGCTGACGATGAGATTGAGACTATCTTGAATTCAGAGCAAAATACACCAGAGCTTATCGATACCTTAGTAGAGCGAGCTTTACATCATGGTGGCAGGGATAATGTTAGCGTGATTGTTATTGATATTGATCCCGAACAAAGACGGTGTGTGAATAACACTGCTTTAGGGGCCAAATTGGGTAAAGTGTGGCTGGCGAATAAGCCTGTTTTATTACCGCTGCTAGCCGGTATGTTGGCTGCAACAATAAT
Organism: Dasania marina DSM 21967; assembly: GCF_000373485.1. NCBI lineage: Bacteria > Pseudomonadati > Pseudomonadota > Gammaproteobacteria > Cellvibrionales > Spongiibacteraceae > Dasania > Dasania marina. Next base: position 631,287 of record NZ_KB891576.1, on the reverse strand, counting down.
GGCGTTGATTATGTTAGCGCTACGTTAGTTATTAGCAAAGTAAGATCGTAAATTATATATTTTAACTGCATAAAGATAGGTGAATTTTAATGACTTCAAGTGAGATTACTCCAACGATATTGTTGAAGCCTTTAAATGGGGCAGATCCCATTGAATTAACCGCTGTAGTCATCGTTGGTCGTGGAGCGGCTTGTGATGTGGTTATTGAGCAGGAGCGTTTGTCGAGAAAACACGCCCAGCTCACCGTTAACAATAATGAGGTGTTGGTCGAAGACTTGGGCTCAACCAATAGTACCTTTGTCAACGATGTTAAAACTGTAGGGGCTGTTACCGCTAAGCACGGCGATATTATAAAGTTTGATAGTTTTGCTTACAGAGTGACAGTGATGGGGCTTGATGAAGAGGATTCTACTGTTGCAGCATCGAGTGATGCTGAAGTGCTGGTAGAGTCTAATACGCAAGCTTATGCGGCGCCTAAGAGCTGGGCGTTAGATGATACGCCTTCAGCGGATGGCACATTAGTGATGTCTTTAGATGAGCTAAAGAAGCATGCCGAAGAAGATAAAGACGCTATTACTGCTGAGAATATTGTACATGACGAGCCTGTGTTGATCTGTCTAAACGGGGATATGAAGGGTAAAGTCTTTAAGTTTACTACCCGTGACAAAATCACTAAGTGGGAAATTGGTCGCTCAGCCGATTGTGATGTGTGTATTGATGATGGCAGCGTGTCGACTAACCATGCCCAATTAATACATGAAGCCAAGCGTTGGAAGCTAACAGACCTGATGTCATCCAATGGCACCTTTGTTAATGATAATAAAGGTTTGTCCAGTTACCTGAAATCAGGTGATATGGTTCGATTTGGGCAAGTGGAATTTCAATTTAGTCTCGGTGAGGCTGATAAAGCAGTCACCGCTGCTAGAGCGACTGTAACTGAAGCTGAGCCCGGTAAAAAATCAGCATTAATGACCTGGGTTTTCGCTGGGGCAGGATTTTTGATAGCTGCTGCTGTGCTGTATATGCTCATTTTATGATGGCTTTTTTACAGATATGGGCAGCAAAAAAACAGTATAATGGCGCCCTTCAAACAGCGCCTATATAATTAACCACATGATTTGGGACTGAGGTTGCGTACTAATGACAGATAAACCGACTACAAATACTAAAAAGGCTGGCTTAGATCAGCCTCGCCCTGAGTCGGATGATGATGCTACCGCTATATTAATAGATGATTCCCTGCCCACCGAAGTTATTCCAGAGGGCGTTGAGCCCACAGTAATCATTGAGGACTTTGACGCCACCGTAGTTACTAGTCACGATCCCTACGCAACGGTTGTTAACTCGCCGTCTTCCCCCTCCCCGCAGCCCGCTAAAGCTAGCGCTGTGGATGGCACTATTACGCGTAACCCATTAACCAATACCCTGCATAAACCCTTTACCATGGGTGGCGATGCGATAAAAGATCGTTTTATTGTGCAAAAGGTTCTTGGCCAGGGTGGTATGGGCATGGTCTGCCAGGCTTTAGATTTACGTAAGGTTGAAGCCGATGATGAACAACCGCACATAGCGATAAAATTGTTAACAGGGGCTTTTCAGCAGCACGCCAGCGCTTTTAAATCCTTACAGCGCGAAGCGAAGAAAACTCAAGCCCTAGCGCATCCTAATATTATTACTGTCTACGATTTCGATCGTGATGGCGATACTATTTTTATGACCATGGAAGAATTAGATGGCTACCCACTGGATGCGATTCTTAAGGGTAACACCGACGTTGTTTTAGATAGAAAAACAGCGTTGAAAATCATTCGCGAAATTGCGTTAGCCTTAGAGTACGCACATTCCAAAGGTATTATCCATTCAGATTTAAAACCAGGAAACATTTTTTACACTAATAACGGTCAAACTAAAGTTTTAGATTTTGGTATCGCGAGAGCGCTTAATAATGAACTGTATAAAGATAATTATGATGCTGGTGAGTTAAACGCGCTAACACCTAAATATGCTAGCTTGGAAATGTTTAAAGGGCAGCAGCCCGACCCTAGGGATGATATTTATGCCTTGGGCATTATTGCCGTCGAGCTACTGTGTGGCTTTCACCCCTATCAAGGTGAAACGGCCTTAGAGGTTAAGGCGCAAGCGCTTAAGCCACAGCTAGATAAATCTCTAGGGCTGCTGTATAAAAAATTATTAGGTAAAACTTTGGCCGTTGAGCGTGAGAATCGCACGCAAACAGCTACGCGGTTTATTTCCAGCTTACAGTGGGCCGAAAAAGGTCCGCGCAGATTATTAATAACAGCTTTTTTTGTACTGACCGTATTAGTGGCAAATGCTTTTATTATTGATGCGGTAGATGACGATATTCCGCTTTCAGAGTTACCTATAGCTGATCAAACCTTGGTTTTGAAGAATTTAGCAGAGGCTGATATTGCACTGAAATTCAAAGATTATAATGGCGCCTTGGTTTATCTGGATAGGGCTTATCAAGTTCATCCTAGTAATAATGATATTGAAGATAAAGTTGATGTTGTTCTAGATGCGTTTAAGGCCGGTTTGTTAGCGTCAGCAAGCGGTGAGCAGCATGACTTTTTCATCAAGCAATTGACTGAGATAGGCAATTATAAGTTCATTGCTAATAATGATAATTATAAAGATTTACTTAAAGAAGAAAAATAAAGGTTTTTGTGAGTGCTTATGCGGCAGCTAAACGCGTAATGAGTTAATGGACTAAATAATTAAAAGTAAGGTTGTTACTGTGTTGAATTTTATTTTCACTATACGAAAGTGTTTTTCTATGGCGTTATTTTCTGTGCTGGTGCTTAGTTTGGTGAGCTGTATGGCTGCCGCGCCAACAGGCATGGTCGCAGATGCGGCTAAAAGTCGTGAGCAACGTATTGCTGAGCTGCAAGTGGTGGATTGCCTGCTGCCAGGGCAGATGAGAATGCTAGGCTCTCGCCCCTATATGACGCCTAGACGCCCAGCTACACTGTCTGCAGCTGAGTGTCAGATTCGCGGCGGTGAATATGTTGCTTACGATAGGGCTGATTATAAGACCTCGTTAAATGTATGGATGGAAACCGCGCAAGCCGGCGATGCAGCTGCGCAAGTCAACGTAGGTGAGATTTTTGAGAAAGGCACAGGCGCTGCACCTAATTATGAAGCGGCCATTATTTGGTACACCAAGGCGGCTGAACAAGGTAATAAGCGGGCGCAATTTAATCTGGGTACGCTGTATGAACAAGGCTTAGGGGTGGAGCAAGATAAAGTTACCGCTTTGGGCTGGTATAGACAGGCATGGGGCCTGCCTGAAGATGGTTTAGTCTTTCAGTCTGCTGTTGATAAGCAAAATTCGGTTGCTTTAACTGAGCTAAATGCATCCATTCGTAAAAAAGATTTGCAAATCAATATTATGAATCAACAGCTCTCTGCGCTAAATGCTAGTGCTGGCTTATCGAATGATGAAGCGTTACAAAGACAAGTTGAAGATCTTAAAAGTTTAGTTTACGAGCTTGAGCAGGAAAATAAAAAAGTAAAAGCTAAAAAGATCATTGTTCAGAAGCGAACTGATAATTTAAAGCTTAGAACGCCTACGCAAATGGTGGCGCAAGCTAGCTTCGAAAGTAAGGGTGAGGATGTTAAAGCGTTAGATATTAATTTTGGTAAATATTATGCCTTGGTCATTGGCGTGCAAAACTATGACAAAATTAATAACCTCGATACCCCGATCAATGATATCAATGCTATTTCATCTGTCCTAGCCGATCAGTATGGCTTTCAAGTTCAAAAAGTCATTAATGCTGATGACGTGGCTGTGATGGAGGCCATTAATAATATCAATAGTCAGTTAACAGAGGATGATAATTTACTGATTTTTTATGCGGGCCATGGTGCACGTTTAAAAACAGGTGATATTGAATCGGGTTATTGGCTGCCAACTAATGCTGAAGCGCCACCTAGGGATACCTTTTGGGTTGCTAATGAATTTGTTACACGCCACTTGGCTAGGTTTAACGCTAAGCGTGTGCTGGTTGTGTCTGACTCATGTTATTCGGGCTTGCTGTCTAGTTCGCCAGGTTTTTTGATGATGGGTGAAGATGCCAAATATACCAATGAGTATATTAAATATAAGGCGTCAAAACGCTCACGCCTGCTGTTGGCGTCGGGTGGTGATGAGCCCGTGTTAGATAGCGTTGGCGGTAGTCATTCGGTATTTACCAAGGCTTTTTTAGCGGCCTTAAAAAGTAATGATGAAATCATGTCGGGGCCACAATTGTTTTTGAAGGTTAGAGGCTCCGTTGAAGAGATGGCTAAAAAAGTTAATTTTAATCAAATGCCAGAGTATAAAACAATTAAAGGGGCTGGGCATGAGGTCGGTGACTTCTTCTTTGTGCCTAAATCTAAAATTTAAAATTACTGCATTTGTTGCAAAGGACGCGATTATGAAAAACAATAAATCCACTGGCTTTCGCTTATTATTAGTCACTGCATGTACATTAGGCTTACAGCAAAATGCGGATGCTGACTTATTGAGCTTTCAGGGTCAATACCAAAGCGAGCTGGAAGAACGTTCAGCCATTTCCAATCAAGCAGTTTATGATCAATTAAAAGCATCTGGTTGCGATGATGTGGAAAGAGCTGCTACGTCTAGCTGTAGTGGCGCAACCTTTGTGGTTTGGAATAATGTTAGAGAGTTGGTTCATACCGCCAATGAATTAACCAATAGCGGCCCAACACTGTTTAGCTTAGATTCAAATCTAGAAGGTTTAGGTTTTGCACTACGTTGGACGGCTGGCGAAGAATTCGCCAGTGAAGAATCCCTAGTTGATAGCTTTGTGAGTGGTCAGCTGTCAGGCCTGGCTTCACGTATTACAGCGCTACGTAGTGGTGCTAGGGGTTTTAATATTGCCGGCGTGGACGTTGATGGCAACGGCGAATTGGCGAGAATATCAAAGTATAGCAGCGGGCTTAACGCCGGTGATCAAACATCTGACCTATGGTCTCGCTTAGGCGGCTTTATTAATGGCAGTTATACCTATGGCGATCAGGAAGGTAGCGAGCGAGAGGATGCTTTTGATTTTGATGGCGCAGAACTTAATGCCGGGCTCGATTATCGATTAGATGATCATTGGGTGGTGGGTGGTTTATTAGGTTACATTTCTGAAGAAGTCGATTTCGATGCTGAAAAAAGTATAGTCGATGGTGGCGTCACCATGGATGGATTGTCTCTTTCTACCTTTGTTTTATATCAGTCAGATAGTTGGTTTTATAGTGCGTCTATAGGTTACCAGTATAGTGATTTCACCACGACCAGAAGTATTCGCTATCCATCATTTAATCCTAATACAACAAGTACTAACACTGAGGCAAGAAGTAGTAATGATGCTCATACCCTCACAACTAATATGTCGGCAGGTTATTCATTTTTTGTGACGGATACGATAACAATAGAGCCTTCTGTTAGTGTTAATTATCAAGATGTCAGCATTGATGAATACAGAGAAAAAGATATCAATAATGATGGCTTTGATTTTGTTGTTAGTAAGCAAAATATTGATTCGCTAGAAACGGTGGCATCGTTAAAAACGCAATATACCTTAACGACACAGTATGGGGTGTTTATGCCCTTTGTTGATTTGCAATATTATTCCCAGCATAAAAGTGATCAGCGATTTATTGAGGCAGCCTATGTAGGGGCAATGGAAACGCTGACTTCAGATGCTTATTTTTTGCTGCCCACTAATAGTGTTGAGGTAGATTACAAAATTTATAGCTTTGGGGTGGCGGCTGTTATTCGTGGCGCACAGCAAACGACTTTTGGCTCAGCGGCTAGTGGTGGTATTCAAGTGTATTTGAATTTTCGCGAGATTAAAGATATTGGCGATTATAGCCAGAAAATACTATCTGGCGGTTTACGTTATGAGTTCTAGTTGTGTGTTTATTGTTTGATTAGCCATCGCCGATAAGTAAATTTCATATTAATGTCCATGCTCTTGCGCTTTAAGAGCTATTTATTTTTGAGAAAATAATGATCAGCTCCCTCAAAACAATAATAATTAAATTTCTGCCGCTAGCAAAACTATTCTTGGTTTCTTGGGCGTTAATGCTTAGTGCCTGCGGTAGTGGTGGAGGTAGTGGCGTTGGCTATCAAGACGATGACTTACCACCTACGGCTAATGCTGAAGCTTTAGGTATTCCTAAAGTCTCAAACGCACCTACCAAAAATTACCAAACACGCTCTAATAGTGAGGTGGTTTTAACAGGTAAAGATAGCGACAGTGATTACGCGCCTATACTTTCTTTTAAGTGGGAGCAAACCGAAGGCCCTGCGGTTCAATTAATTGAACGTACAGCTAGTGCCGTTGCGTTTAATACACCAGCTAGCGCTAATAAGGATACCTTGGGTTTTAAATTAACGGTAACCGATGCCAATGGTACCACGGCGAGTGATGAGGTTTTTGTTGATGTCATCGCTGTTGATGATGCCGGTCAGCTGTTAGAAGACCCTGCCACGCCTAAGAGTAAACTGCTTTTGTTAGCCGCATTGCGTGAAGCTGAAGATACCGGCGCTAATACACGGCCTTTCACTGTAACGGTCAAAACAATAGCCCACTGGCGCAACCGCTTAGGCAAGATGGATCAGATGGTTGTTAACACACAGCGGATCGCGGGTTTGTTTCCTGCTAACTTCAATCCAGCGGCGAGTTATAACCCTTTAGCGGACCCCCGCAACCCTTTATTAACGGTTGATTTAGTTCGCTTTGATGCTGATGATATTAACCAACATTTTGAAAAAAATAATCGTGACCGTCGGGTGGAAGCTTATGAGATTCCAAATGCCTATTTAAAATTAAAAATTACTATTAGCTCGCCAGCGGTCGTCGATTTTGAATTACTGGCTATGGATAATAGCCCTGCTGCGACTAACGTCGACACACGACAAATTATTGCTATTAATGCCATAGGTACAACGATAGGCGCGGTAGCTGCAGCCAATGGCGCCTTACTACAAACATGGACTAGTGCCAGTGCTGTTGAATTGTCAACCACGAATGTTCGCCGTCAGCTGGGTTTAGATACCGCTTTAACAGCCAATGCTTATTATAATTTGCTAGACCCCAGTGGCGACTTAGCCACCCTAGATGGTTGGTTAGAGCATGCCGGTTTCATCGATGCCCAAGGCAATAAGATTGATGACCCTAATATTGCTCATGCGTTATATGTTAATAATTATGACTTGGGTTTTGGCCGCGATATGTATTTGCGCAAAGCCAGTAACGGCAACGTATATAGCTATGTTGTTAATTACCCCACGATAGAGGATGGCATGCAGCAGAAAGGTGATTTTGCTGTGGTGGCGATGGAGTATAGTGAGAATCCTGATAGCGGCGGTGCCAATGCAAAAATCGTTAAGTTTTTTGCCTATGTGCCGGATGAGAGAACCGGTGAAAATATACGGGTAAGCAGTTTAAATTTTGACGGTAATGGCGAGCGTTTTATTCCTGGCGCCTGTACTATTTGCCACCAAAGTCACCCTGGTGATAGAGATTTTACCAATATCGCCGATGCTGATCTCAACGCTACCTTTATCCCCTGGGATTTAGATTCATTTTTATATAGCCATGCCAATAATGCCCAACTTATTGAGCCTACGTTAAATAGCGATAACTTCACCGACAGTGAAATTAAACAATACAGCCGTGAGTCACAAGAAAAAGCGTTTCGTAAACTTAACTTAGGTGCATTGGCTACTTATAAAGATGACCCTACCCGCCATGAGGCATCTATAGCCTTAGTTCATGGCTGGTATGGTGATAGTGCGATGAGTTACGCTGTCGACAAACTACCTAATAGCAACTTTGATGGTGAATATGTGCCAGTCGGTTGGCAGGGTCAGGAAGATTTATATCACAATGTATTCACTAGAACCTGCCGTATTTGTCATACTCAGTTAGCGGATAAAAATAATAACTACGATAGCTACGCCAAAGTTTTAGCCGATAAAGATCAAGTGATTGCTCGTATTTATGAGATGGGAAAAATGCCGGGCGCGCGTTTATCCATGGATAGATTTTGGGTGCCATTAACTGCTGGCGCCGATTCCTCAGCGACTTTATTGCGCGAGCATTTAATGGGCTTGGGTGATACCGTGCCCTTAAAACCGATGTTTCCGGTGCCAGCTTTTAGCGTTAATTTGTCGACACCGGATATTAATGAGCTGATTATTGTTGAGGCCAGCGATAGTGTGTTTTCTGAAAGCTATCAATGGTCTATGGTTTCTCCCAGTGGCTCAAGTTCGCAATTAAATAACACTGGCGGCTTAATGAGTTCATTCATCGCCGACATGCCTGGTGGCAGTTACGACATTACTTTAACTACTACCAATGCCTATGGCGCACAAGCATCAATCACTCAAAGCGTTGTTATAAACGATAAAGTTCCTGTGGCAGAATGTTTTACGGCGAATAGTTCGGGTTTATATTCGTCTATAGGCTTATCTAATATTTCCGTTGTAGCATTGCTTAGTGATTTGGGTGACGGTGGTGTGAGCATAGACTCTGTTGTTGATGATACTTATGGCAGTGCCAGTATCGAGGCGGGTGGCCAAACCATTAGTTATCAGCTTAACGACCCCTTTGTGCGTGGTGTTGATGTTATTGAATATCAGGTGGCTGATTTTGATGGCAGTTTATCAACCACGTCTAGCTCAGCCAATTGTATCTCTAGTGCGCCCGCGGCAGGTTTTGGCTCTATTATTATAGACTCTACCCCATCGGGCACGCTGGCGGCGAGTAATGTCACAGCAACGGTGGATGCTACTGCAAACACCACGGAGATAGATATTGCTTGGTCTGCAGTAACCGGCATTAGTAATGTTGATGGCTATAACGTATACCGTAATGCCACAGCAACGGGATCACCGCTTAATGGCAGTTCATTAATTACCGGCACTAGTTTTACTGATAATGATTCAGGAGACGGCCTAGAAGCTGGCCAAACCTATGATTACAGCGTTGAAACCGTGGTGGGCGCTTTTAGCTCCAACCCCTCTACGGCATCAGCAAGTACGGCTTCATTGACACCAACCAATTTAGAGGCAAGCAACGATGGCAGCAGTACTGCTGATGAAACAACAATAAGCCTAACATGGGAAGTACCTGAGGCAGGTGAAAAGTCAATTGTGAATTATACCGTTTACCGAGACCCAGCCTTCCCAGATACTACGATTACGACTACTGATGCTAATAGGTATTCAGACACTAGTCTCAATTCAGGTACAACCTATACATACACAGTTACCGCCAATGATGTTGTGCAAGAATCGCCCTTGTCTAATAGCGCTACGCAAAGCACCAGGCCTTTAGCACCTAGCGGTTTAACGCTAACGCCGGGTAACGATAGCCGTAGTGATATAAATCTGAGTTGGAATGCAGCAGGAGGCAACTTTGATGCGTATATGGTTTACCGGGATGATATTAAGATTAGTCCTGTGCCAAAAACGCAAACCAATTATTCAGATACAAACCGTGCATCTGATACCAGTTATAGCTATTACGTCACCACAGTCAGTGATAATGGCGGCTCATTAGAAAAAGAATCGGCAGTCTCTGATAATCCGGGCGTTAGTTACACTACTGATGCTGCTACTGCTGCCGAAGCAACTAACTTAACCGCCATTATAGATAATATTAATGATGCTACTGAGATTAATCTAAGTTGGGGGCCTCCCGTTGCGTTTACGGATGAAGGTTACAATATTTATCGTAGTAAAGATGGTGCAGCAGCGGAGCTTTTAGTAACCGTTCCAGCAGGGTCAACAAGTTATACCGACAGTAATTTGAAGAATAGTTCTACTTACCAATACCAAATAGAAGCCATCTACACTAGTGCTGAGCCAGGTAAGGAGCCGCGGTTAACCGCACAGACGGCTTTAGCTACCGACACCACGTTATCGCTAACACCTACCGCATTAACAGAAGATGCGGCCACGATCAGCCAAGTGGATTTTCACTGGACTACACCCGTCGCCAAGGTAGATAGAAACTTTGTTATTGAGCGTAGGGTTAATGGTGGCACCTTTGCGAGTTTAACCACAGTAGCTTGCTGTAGTGTTAGCGATAACACCGTTAGCCCGGCTACCAATTACAGCTATAGCATTAAAGCAAGGCAAGGAATTGATTCCGCTACTAGTATTATTAACATCACCACCCAGCCTAACGATCCTTCAGGTTTAAGCGCTACCACAATAAGCACTAGCCAAATCAATTTAAGTTGGTCGGCAGCTGCCGGTAATGTCGATAGTTATTATGTGTATAGGGATGGTGTAAATGTGGCGAATGTTAGCGCGCCCACCGTTAGCTATAGCAACACTGGCCTGTCTTCAGGCACTGACTACAGCTACACAGTGAGGGCGGTTTACAACAGCGTTGAGTCAAACGATACCGTGGCGGCAACAGCAACCACTACTCCTGCAGCCCCCACCAGCTTCACCGCATCTGACGGTACCAGCACTACACAAATAGACTTAAGCTGGACATCGCCCGGTGGCGATATAGACAGCTATAATATTTATCGCGATGGTACTCTTGCAACCACGGTTACAGCACCCACTGTGACTTACACAGATACCCGATCTAGTGGTAATCAATATAGCTATACGGTGACAGCTGTTGCCGGTGGGCATGAGTCGGCCGCCGCTGCGGATACCGGTGCCACACAACCGGCAGCACCCACCACTATTAGCGCTACGGTGAATAGTGCCAGCCAAATTACTGTGGCTAGTTATGCGGTAAGCTGTAATAACACAGCCAGCTATATCGTCAAGCCTTCGGGCTTACGTGCTAACGCCAGCACTACGGCGGCTAGCGATGCTGTTTCGGGATTAACGGGTAATAAGGCTTACACATTTACTGTTACCGCAAGCTGCAATGGTATTAGCTCTGCGGCATCGGCCGCTTCAGCGTCGGTAACTACCGATGTTTCCTATGCCGATAATATCGCTGCTAGCAATGGTGATGGTGCCGGTGAGGGTTTAATTAATAGGGTGAGAGGTACCGTAGGCGATACTAATACTTGTGCTAGCTGCCACAGTGAAGGCACTATAAAATCAAGAATCAGCTTAATAAATAGTAGCTACACCTGTATAGAAACCAACATTCAAACCTGTAGTGCCTCTATGGGGCCTAGCGGCGGTGGAGGGTCTGAAGTGACGCCTTTAAGTGCCAGTGAAATCGATATCATTAAGGCGTGGATAAGAGATGGTCAGCAATAGGCTGATCAGGCTATAGCCGTGTTTGCTGAAAGGTTTAGCGAGTTATTACAGCGTTTTTTTGCTAAGCAAAAAAACGCTGTAAATAGTTTGTTGTTATTAGCGCGTTGTTTGCTGTTAGTTTTTACTGGGTTTGTAATAGCGGGCTGTAACGCTGTGCAAGCGCCTGAACTACGAGCTGATGCGGTTGTGCAATTGGCCTTAAAAAGCCATTGGCAGCAACAGCTGATTAATGGCGAGCAATTTGATTTAGTCGCTTTTTTGCCACAGGCGTCAGCACCGCAGCGGCAACTTATTATTTATATAGAGGGTGATGGTTTAGCGTGGCGCAATCACTATACGGCGTCGTATAACCCCACGCCTATCACCCCTACCGCGTTAAAGCTTGCATTACAGCATCCAACCAACAACGCTGTTTATTTGGCTAGGCCTTGCCAGTATGTGAGGGCGGCTAATGGTCACCATTGCCAGCAGCAAGTTTGGACCGCCGGCCGTTTTTCGGAAGCGGTAATTGCCAGCACGGCTAAGGCGATAGATGTGTTGAAAACGCAATACCAAGCTACATCCTTAGTCTTGGTGGGTTATTCCGGTGGTGGCACCTTAGCGGCATTGGTGGCGGTTAGACGTCAAGATGTTAAACAGTTGATAACCGTGGCTGCAAACCTAGATCACCGCGCCTGGACTGATTATCATCACATTTCACCCTTGGCAAAGTCCCTAAGCCTTAAAGTGTACCGTGATAGGCTATCTGCGATTCCGCAACATCACTTTGTCGGTGCCAATGACCTTATCGTGCCCGCAGTACTGACCAAAAAATTTCTAGCTACCATGCCGTTGTCGCCATGGATTGTGCTAGATATTATTGAAGGGGTTGATCACGATTGTTGCTGGGTAGAGCAATGGCCTCGCTTGATTACTGGCTTACAGCTTTAAAAAACTTAGAGCTGTTGTTTCTGTTTTGCTTAGCTTAACTCCTTCAGGTTTTTGTAAAGCGCTAATGCTTCCGGGTTGGCAAGGGAATCAGTGTTTTTTACCGGTTTGCCGTGCACCACATTACGTACAGCGAGTTCAACTATTTTTCCACTCAATGTTCGTGGTATGTCACTAACTTGAATAATTTTTTCTGGTACATGGCGTGGCGTTGTATTTTTTCGGATTCTAGTTTTAATCTGTTTTTTTAATTCGTCATCAAGGGTTATTCCCTCACGTAATACAACAAATAATACAACGCGAACATCGCCATCCCGCTCTTGGCCAATAGCAATACTTTCTAAAACATCCGGCATATTTTCTACTTGACGATATATTTCAGCAGTGCCGATGCGAACCCCGCCAGGGTTAAGAACGGTGTCGGAACGGCCATGAATAATTACCCCACCATTTTCGGTGATCTCACCATAGTCACCTTGATGCCAAATATTAGGGTATTTCTCAAAGTAGGCGCTGTGGTATTTTTCACCATCGTGATCATTCCAAAAACCTACGGGCATGCAGACAAAAGGCTTTACGCAAACTAACTCACCTTTACCGGTTTTGAGAGGATTGCCATCATCGTCCCAAAATTCAACAGCCATAGCCAAACCGCGACACTGAATTTCGCCAACGTAAACCGGTAAGATTGGGCTTCCTAAAACAAAACAGGAGATTATATCAGTGCCTCCTGAAATAGAGGATAGGCAGACATCATTTTTGAAGTCGCGGTAAACATACTCGAAACTTTCATGTGATAGTGGTGAGCCCGTTGAAAGAATAGTTCTTAAGCTGGATAGATTGTGAGACTGTTTCGGTTTTATATCTGCGGCCTCAATTGCAGCAATATATTTTGCACTAGTGCCGAATATAGTAATGCCCTCAGAGTCGATAGTGTCCAGCAACAACAAACCTTTTTTTGCAAATGGGGAACCATCATAGAGAACTAGGGTGGCGCCACTGGCTAGCCCAGAAACTAACCAGTTCCACATCATCCAGCCACAGGTAGTAAAATAAAAAAACACATCTGATTTTTTTAAATCTACCGCTAGACGGTGTTCTTTTAAGTGCTGCAATAACGTGCCACCGGCGCCATGAACAATACATTTAGGTTTTCCCGTTGTTCCCGAGGAATACATAATGTAAATGGGGTGGTCGAAGGGGAGTTGGGCAAAATCAATATGGCTTGTCTCTGAAAGAAAGTCGCAATAGTGCTCAGCGCTGGGGATGTTAGCAATGTCCGGATTTTCACTCACCACCGAAACAACAATTGTTTTTTCGATGGAATCAATTTTTTGAGTTATTTCGGCTAAGCGCTGTAAACAGTCGTGGCTTTTGCCATTATAAAAATAACCGTCAACGGCAATTAGTACTTTGGGTTTAATTTGATCAAATCGGTCAATGGTCGCTTGGCTGCCAAAATCAGGAGAGCAGGAGGACCAGATAGCGCCAATACTGGTCGTGGCCAACATGGCAATAATGGTTTCTGGAATGTTGGGCATAAATCCCGCGACCCTGTCGCCAGCGCTAATACCTTGTAATCTAAGGCTGCCAGCCAATTGTGCTACACGACGATAAAGCTCCCTATAAGTTAGTGTAGTACGCTGGCCATTTTCTAATAAGGAGATAATGGCCAAGCTATCATCTTGTAGCTGTAGCAAGTTTTCAGCAAAATTAAGTCTCGCTTCGGGAAACCACTTTGCGCCAGGCATTTTATCGCCATCCACCAATACCTGTGTGCTTTTTCTCTGTGATTTTACGTCACAGAAATCCCATAGCTCTCGCCAAAAATCTTCAGGGTTGGCTACTGACCAATCGTATAGTGAAGAGTAATTGTTTAGTTCGAGTTTAGGCTGATGAGATTCCACAAGGCGTGCAAATTGAGTGACTTGCGCGCTTGCAATGCTTTCTTGTTTGGGACGCCAAAGTGGTTTATTCATAGTTAAATTATAGCTCGTTAAAAATGATAAATAGATATTTGTCTACGTATTTAAAAATAATATTATTTAAATGGTTTTAGCTTGTTAGCGGTGTCTATCATGCCAAGTGAAGAATAACCGCCATTACCAATACGAAACCCCGTCATTTTGTTAGGAAATAAGGCTATAAGAACACCGCCAAAGCCATGCATTTCTGGAATACTAATGGCGACACCGGGTTCCGTTTCATAAGGCGTGTGCCAGAGGCTCATGTGATAAGACTTTTTACCATAGCGGTTTTCTCTTCCCGTTAATAATCCGCGTTTCTCGGTTTTATAGAGCGCTTCTGCCAACTTTTCCTGACTTAATATTTGTTGACCTTTGTGTCGTCCTTCATTTTGTAATAGGGTAGATATTTTAGCAATGTGATCCATAGTCATATATAAACCCCAGCCCATAAAAGGAATAGGATTAGCACCATTAGCTTCCTTGGTCATATTTGATGTTAAATGGTGAATGCCTATGGGCGTAAAAACTTCATTAACCATCATGGTCCAAATGTTAGCGTCAGGTCCTTCTTTTTCTTTTAATAAGGCATCAAGTGCGACTGCCAGTGTGAAGGTGTCACGATCGCGATATCGAACATATTGATTGGGTCCCCAAGGATAGTTGGGGTTTTTAAACACATACTTTATTTTTTCTTCAGCAGTTTCGGAAAAATACCAAGCTAGATATTCTGTCTGGTTTTCTACAGCAAGATAGCCATCGCTAATGTCATTAGCTTGAATATTATGGCTGCCGGCACCAATACCTGTTGCCATGTTTAAAGCGTCGCCAAAGGTTACCTGGTCCCAGCCATCATGTTCTGCGGTTACGGTAAGGTAATCTTTAATTTTTAAATCAAAGATGCCGTCGCCGTACTTTTGAGCCATGCGTAGGGCGGTAGTCATGCCTAGCATTGATTTACTCGCTGACCAGACCCCGTGGCGCATCTCTTCCGGATAGGGGTAATTTCCATAAGGCGTGAGATGGGGTTTGGCATAGATGGTGTTGTCGATAATTAGCCCGCTAGATACCGTTTTGTCTGAGGAAATGCCTGAGTCAAACTCAGCTAATAACTTGGCGGGGTATTTGTCAGTAAGCTCTGACCATGGGCGTACGCTGAATCGATCTTTTAACTCTTTTGAAAATTGACGTTTTAGTTGTTCGGCATTTGAGAATATTTCTGGCTGGTAGCTGGCGGCTATTTTACCCCAGGCAACGAACCGTGTTTGAATCATATAGGGGCTTAGCTGGTGAACAATTTGATAGTGTAATTGAGATATTTTTTTATCTGTATAAATGAAACTAGCGATGCCGTTGTAGGATTCGTTTTCAATATTACTAGTGAGAATAAATGGGAATGATGCTCTGGAATAACCGTTGTCACCGGGCTCTGACCAAGTTTTACCAGGAGAAGCCTGTAGCTGCCAAAAACTTTCACTTTTTTTAGCAACGACTATGTCTCGATTAACAGGAATTAGACGATCTTTATCGCTAAAAAACGCTAAGTTTAAGCCTGGGAATAATTGAGTGTATTTGTTATTAACGATAGTTGGTAGTATTTTTTCAGGAATGGATAGCATCTCTGTTTCTGAAATAGTTATAGTTCCTGAAAAGGTATGTTTTGCTGCTTTTGAATGGGGATTAGGTAAGTAATTGTCATTATTAACAGGAGATGAATTATGTTTGGTATATTTTGTTGACATATCAGTAAGATTTTCAAAGCTTAGAGCTGTTCTTTGATGTGGTTTCTGATGAACTGTCTCGGCAGTGATATTAAAACTGATTGCTGAAATTATTATAATTTTCAGTAATAGACGTTGGGCTTTATATTTATTTTTTAGAATCATTATATACTCCCTGTAGCCATGCCTTTTATCTAATGGCTGTAAAGTGATATGGATTTATGTATTCAGCTGTATAAATAAAACAAGCCCTAATACAGTTTATCCTGTACTAGGGCTAAATAAACATAGCGCTCTATATGGTTAATTACACAGCGGCTAAACCCAATTTTTCTCTAGCTTCTGCTGGGCCTACAACACGAGCCCCCAAGCGTTCTATGATTTCAACTGCACGCTGTACCAGTTGTTCATTACTGGCTAGTACACCTCGGTCTAGATAAATATTGTCTTCTAGGCCTACCCGAACATTGCCACCTAATAGCACCGCTTGAGCAACCATTGGCATTTCCATACGGCCAATACCAAAGCCGGCCCAGTTTGTGTTGGCGGGTAGCGCGTTTTTCATTGCAATCATACTTTCAGAATCCGCACCGGCGCCCCAGGTTAGGCCTAGGCAAATTTGGAAAAGTGGCGTTCCGGTTATCAGCCCTTCATTTATCATTTGTTGAGCAAAGCGAATATGGCCTAAATCGAAAACTTCTAACTCGGGCTTCACTCCCCATTCCATGACTTGTTTTGCCATAGCGCGTAAACAGTCAGGTGTGCTGACGTATATTTCATTGTCTCCAAAATTCATAGTGCCACAATCGAGGGTGCAGATCTCAGGCATTACGGCTTTCACATGGGCGAGGCGTTCTGCAGCACTGATAACATCCGAGCCGGGGCCGGGTAAGCTAGGGTCTTCATCACTGGGAAACCAGGCGCCACCCATGCCTGCAGTGATATTGATAATGACATCGGTATCGCTTTCACGTATCAGGTTTACGGTTTCTTTAAATAACTCTACATCTCGAGATCCCGCTCCTGTTTTTGGGTCACGCACATGAATGTGAGCAACCGCGGCACCTGCTTTGGCCGCAGCGATGACAGAATCAGCAATTTGTGTAGGTGTGACGGGAATGTCCGGGTGCTTGGCTAAGGTATTGCCTGCTCCGGTGACCGCACAAGTAATAATGACATCGTTGTTCATGTTTTCCCCTTAGTACAAATAATCAAATAGAAAATATGTTCGTAGTAGTAGCCATTGTAGGATTCAACGAATAAGTCACTGTAATTTTTTAGTTATAGATTTGTGTATTTTCGACGTGTGAAATAACAAATACGGGCGCTTATAAAAAGCACAATAAGCTATTGTGAGCGTTTCGCTGTGTTGGCAGGATGTTTTAACAGTAGATGTGATATCCGTTATTACTTCAAGTATGCTCGCTGGCATCAGGTTTTGGTGAGGCTAATTAATGGGTTGGCCAGCTAAGCTTTGAAGTATTTACGGTTTAATTGCTAAGATCCGTTTGGCATGTTTTGGTCGTGCTGTAGTCATAGCCTTTGATACGCCAGGCCAGAAGGGCGTTGCGTCGTGTTCAGGCCAAGAGGTTCGGTGATCTCTGGGACGAACATCAAACATATCGGTATAGGATTTACTGAAATACGATGAACTAGAAAAACCACAAGCAACGCCAATATCCAACACAGACATATTGGTTTGAGTGAGCAGGGTGCGGGCATGTTGTAGCCGCAAAGCACGGTAGAAGGCTACAGCAGAACAATCATAATAACGATTAAATAAACGTTCTAGTTTACGTTGCGTAAGGTCAAGAAATCCGCATATTTCTGGAATAGAGATGGGTTCTTCAATATTATTTTCCATAAATTCGATAACGCCTTGCAGCGCTGGCGGAGGTGCTGTGTTAGCTTGGCCTTGTACTTCTTTTTGGGGAAGCTCGCTATCTCTTATACTGTTGTAAACGAGTTGGTCGGCAACTTCTATGGCAAGAGATTTATTATGTCTTTTTTCAATGTCTCTTAGCATCATATCAAGGCAGGCCGTTCCGCCAGCGCAGGTCATGCGTTTGCGGTCGATGACAAAGAGTTGTTCTTTGACGATAAGTTCAGTGTAGCTTTCTTTAAAGGCGGAGTGGCAGTGCCAATGTATAGTCGATTGGTAGCCTTCCAATAAGCCCGCTCGGGCAAGTACGTAGGTACCAATTTCTGCTGCGCCTAGTATGGTTCCTTTCCGTCCCATCAAGCGTAACCAGCGCAGTAGATCGGGGTGGTCATATCTTTCAGAGTTCCAGCCACCGCAAACAATAATCGCGTCGAATTGCTGTGTTTCTTCGTTGATTGACTGGGTTTGGACAGGTATGCAGCTGGCTGAAGGGACGGCGTCTCCTGCTACGGAAAGAAACTTCCAGTCATAAATTTTATTACCGTCGCAATAATTAGCAATGCGTAGCGGTTCAACTAAACATGAGAGAGTAAAGGAGCTGAATTTGGGTAATATTACAAAAGCAAATGTAAACGTCGGTTTGGCAGCGC
The DNA here is from genome assembly GCF_000373485.1 of Dasania marina DSM 21967. NCBI lineage: Bacteria > Pseudomonadati > Pseudomonadota > Gammaproteobacteria > Cellvibrionales > Spongiibacteraceae > Dasania > Dasania marina. The sequence continues at coordinate 612,874 of NZ_KB891576.1, read as the reverse complement.
TGGTATTTAACACTTAATCCTCCAACTGGATTGAGAAGCACTAAGGCTAGATAGTGCATAACCTAGGTGCCACATTTAATTGTTATTGTCGATTAACCTTTTGTGTCAATCGATAGCTATAAAGCACTTTTTGCAAAAGAAACAAAATTCCTAGCGGTATCTCCCCTATGGGGGTAAACCTAGCAGTGTAAGAGCCGAGTTTTAGGCATTTTATAAGGCTAATACCACTAAGTGGGTGGTTTGCTGTGCCACCATAGTCATCCTTCCAATAGCTTAGTTATAGAATATTTTCGACATAAATGAAAGATTTTCGTCATAAATTGAAAGTTTTGGTCGTTTTATATCAATTATTCCTTAGAGGGATCTGAAAGCATTGGTTAAGCATTAGCCGTTTTTACACATCAAAGGCTGAGTACTTATTGGCATGACCGATTGGTTACGCGACTTGGGTGATTATTTGCCTTTACCCACTTAAGTGATTCGAATTAAATAAGCCTACAAAAACATCATCTTGGCTGGGCTTTAGCAAATACAAATTTATAAAAAGTTCTCAAGCTGACTATGAGTATTAATAAAAGGGGAGATAGTTGTGGCTTTTGAATTAGATCATTGTGAAATTCGGGATGCGGTAGGCAAATTATGCAAGCAGTTCCCCGGAGAATACTGGCGCAAGCTAGATAAAGACCATGCCTACCCCAGTGAGTTTGTTCAGGCCCTTAGTGATGCAGGCTACCTTTCAGTACTAATCCCTGAGGAATATGGTGGCAGTGGTTTACCCCTAAGTGCAGCCTGCGCCATTTTAGAAGAAGTACAGCGTAGCGGTGGCAATGGTGGCGCCTGCCATGCACAAATGTACACCATGGGGACATTGTTGCGTCATGGTTCAGTGGCTCAAAAAGAAAAGTATTTGCCCGATATTGCTGATGGCACATTACGGTTACAGGCTTTTGGTGTCACTGAGCCTGGTAGTGGTACCGATACTACCCGCATACGTACCATGGCCGTTCGCGATGGTGATGATTATGTGGTTAACGGTCAAAAGGTATTTATTTCACGCGCTGAACACTCCGATTTAATGATTTTATTGGTACGCACAACGCCTAGGGATGATTGTGAAAAGCGTACTGATGGCATGTCGGTATTGTTAGTTGATTTACGTGATGCGGTAGGTAATGGGCTCACCATTAGCCCCATAAAAACGATGATGAATCATGCCACTACCGAGTTATTTTTTGATAATTTACGGGTGCCTGTTGCAAACTTAATCGGTGAAGAGGGTAACGGTTTTAAATGTATTATCGACGGCATGAATGCTGAACGCATTTTGATTGCCGCTGAATGTATTGGTGACGCCCGTTGGTTTACTGAAAAGTCATCGGCCTATGCGCGAGATCGTGAAGTGTTTGGTCGCCAGATAGGCGAAAATCAAGGGGTTCAATTTCCTATTGCGCGAGCGCATATCCAAACAGAAGCCGCTGCCTTAATGGTACGCCAAGCTGCAGATTTGTATGATGAAGGTAAGCGTCCGGGGGCCGAAGCCAATATGGCTAAAATGCTAGCTTCGGAAGCGTCATGGGCGGCTGCAGACACCTGTATTCAAACTCATGGAGGTTTTGGTTTTGCTGAAGAATATGATGTGGAACGAAAATTCCGTGAAACACGACTTTATCAAGTAGCGCCTATATCAACGAATTTAATTCTGTCGTTTATAGCCACCAGTGAATTAGGTTTACCGAGGTCGTTTTAATGAGTTTACCTTTGGAAGGATTGTTAGTCGTTGCGCTAGAGCAGGCCGTCGCTGCGCCTTATTGTTCATCACGCTTGGCCGATGCGGGTGCGCGGGTGATAAAGGTAGAGCGTGCTGAAGGGGATTTTGCTCGTGGTTACGATCATGTGGCTCACGGTGAAAGTGCGTATTTTGTGTGGGTTAATCGTGGCAAGGAATCTCTCTGTTTAAATATCAAAGATGAAAAAGATAGGGGGTTACTGCAGGCGATTATTCTAGAGGCTGATGTGTTTATTCAAAACCTAGCGCCGGGTGCCGCTTCCCGTGCAGGCTTTGACTCTAAAGAGCTTAGAGAAACTAATGAAAAATTAATCACTGTGGATATATCCGGCTATGGTGAATCTGGCCCTTATCAATATATGAAAGCCTATGATTTATTGGTGCAATGTGAATCGGGGTTAGCATCTATTACCGGTGCCGCTGAGCAACCTGGCAGGGTCGGTGTTTCTATTTGTGATATTGCCTGTGGCATGTATGCGCATGCAGCTGTTTTGGAGGCGTTGGTAGAGCGACAGCAAACTGGGCTTGGTAAGGGCTTGAGTGTTTCCTTGTTTGATGCCATCGCCGATTGGTTGGCAGTTCCTTTAATGCATCAGGATTATGCAGGCAAAGCACCCGAACGAGTCGGGCTTAATCATCCCTCAATTGCACCTTACGGGGCCTATCATTGCTTGAGTGAAGAGCCTGTTGTTGGCGGGGAGAAAAAGGATGGGCCTCAGGTAGTTATTTCAATCCAAAGTAATCGTGAATGGAAAAATTTCTGTGAAATAGTATTGGAAAAACCTGGGCTGGTGGAAGATCCACTCTATCGAGACAATGTCGACCGCTGCCTGCATCGACCAGCACTAGATGAAGTCATTAATTCAGTATTTTCTAAATTAACAAAAAGTCAGTTAATTGAACGCCTTAATAAAGGAAAGATTGCTTTTGGCTCGCTTAATTCAATCGCCGACTTATCTGAACATCAACAATTGAGACGTACACAGGTTGATACTCCAACAGGTCCTGTGAGTTTTGTTGCACCCCCCGTCATCGCTAGTAATCAGGCGTTAACATTGCGAGCAGTACCCGCTTTGGGTGAGCATACCGATGCTATTAAACAGGAATTCAATCAGTAAGCATTTACATTCTAAGAAAGATTTAGAGAAAACCCTACAGAGAAGAATTTATGACCCTAACACAGCAGTTAATAAGCTTAATTCGCAACAAACCAATAGGTAACAATGATTTAGAGCGCGCTGCTTTTTTTACCTTAGATGCCATTGCTAATGCGTTAGCGGGGAGAAATAGTCTGCCGGGTAAAAAGTTATTACAGTGGGGGGCATGTCAGGGGAATGATGCCGGCCGCAAGGCCTTTGTGATTGGTGGTTTGACTCATATTTTAGAAACTGATGATTTACACCGTGCATCTGTGACTCACCCAGGCTGTGTAGTTGTGCCCGCTGTTTTTGCTTTAGCTGAACGAGAAAAAAGTAATAGCGTAGACATTCTTAAAGCGGTATTGCAAGGTTTTGAAGCGATGTGTCGTGTGGGGTCCGCAGTTGGTCCTGCACATTATCGAATATGGCATAATACCGCGACCTGTGGTCCGTTTGGTTCTGCAATGGCCGCAGCAAGCTTGCTAGCATTGAGCGATGAGCAAGCAATGTTTGCATTGGGTAATGCCGGCACGCAATCTTCAGGCTTGTGGCAGTTTCTTGAAACCGGAGCAATGAGTAAGCACCTACACGCGGGGCGAGCCGCTGAGGCGGGTGTTGTTGCGGCAGATTTAGCACTGTTAGATTTTACTGGTCCGCCTGCTATTCTCGAAGGGGAAAAAGGCTTCTTTGTGGCAACCTGTGCTGATGCCAAACCAGAGAACGTGACTGCAGCATCTGAAGCTCCTTGGCAATTAACAACAACCTCAATAAAGCCCTGGCCCTCCTGTAGGCACACTCATCCAGCTATTGATGCCGCTTTAGAGTTACACAACGAATTGGCAGGGCGTGAAATAAAATCTGTGCATATAGATACATACCAAGCGGCTATGGATGTATGTGATCGCCCCAATCCCGATAGTGAGTACGCAGCTAAGTTTTCAATTTTTCACTGTGTGGCAGCCGCTCTGGATGCAGGTGAAGTCATTTTTGATTCTTTTTCTGAAGCTAATCGTTTGCGTTTGGGATCACTGCGTGATCGGATTACGTCTGTAGTGGCTAATCCTTATGCAGAAGATTATCCTGATTCTTGGGGTTCGGCGGTTAGCGTCGCCTGCACAAATGGCGATCGATTAGTGGCCACCCGTACGGCTGCTAAAGGTGATCCAGAACTTGCCTTAAGCAATGATGAGATGATTACTAAAGCGAAGATGCTTTTAAATCACGGCGGTTATAGTCAGCAGCAAGCTGAAAAAATAATCGAGGGTGTATTAGATTTAGCGAAAGAGCATGCCTCGGTTGAAATAGTGAATTATGTGTGCGGGCAGTTAAATAATAATTGATAGGGCTAGGTATTTTGGAAAGTAAAAAAGTTGAAGTTAGTGCCGAGAACTTGGCGTCATCAATTGGTCGGCAAGAGATTTGTTTTGATGATATTACCCCTACGCAGGCGCGTGGCTTAGCCGCTATTCTTGATTGGAAAGATACGCAGCAGATTAGCGGGGATATTCTGCCTGCGCCTTGGCATTGGCTTTATTTTTTACCCACACCAAAATCATCTGAGATTGATATCGATGGCCACCCTAAAAGAGGTGGATTCTTACCCTTAATTTCGTTACCTAGGCGAATGTGGGCGGGCAGTCGTATTAACTTTATAGCGCCTATATGTATTGGTGATAGTACGCGACGTTTATCTACCATAAAAGATATTAAAATAAAAAATGGAAAGTCCGGTCAATTGGTTATTGTGACCGTTCTTCATGAGATTTATGTTATCAATAATAAAGATAACGCCGAAGCCAATTCAGAGTGTCTCGCTATTAGCGAAGAGCAAGATATTGTTTATCGTGATGCAGCCCCATCCGCAGCTGCAAATGCTTCACCGTCGCCAAAACCTGCCCCTGTGCCTGCCAAGCCACAATGGTCAGATACTATTAACGTCGATGCGGTAATGTTATTTCGTTATTCGGCATTAACCTTCAATGGTCATCGTATTCACTATGATTATAAATATGCTGTTGAGGAGGAAGGGTATGGCGGCTTAGTGGTGCATGGGCCATTAACAGCGACATTGTTATTGGACTTACTGCGCAAAAAATTACCTAACGAAAGCGTAAAAACCTTTTCCTTTCGCGGTATCCGTCCCATAACAGATACCGGCCCCTTGAAAATAGAGGGGCGCCAAGAGGGTAGAGTTGTTCTTCTTTGGGCTCTGGATTGTTCGGGCGCTCTTGCCATGGATGCTCAAGCCACCCTGATTTAATATTATCTATAGTTTGATAGGTAATTATTGTGATAGATAATTTAGGATGCCGCTATGAATACACAATTGCCGCTATGGCGATCATCACTTTTTGTACCCGCTAATGTTGAGCGTTTTATAGCCAAGGCGCATTTGCGTCAAGCTGATGCCATTATTCTCGACCTTGAGGATAGTGTTCCTCTGTCGCAAAAATCGAATGCTAGAGACAATGTAGGTGCAGCTGCAGTAAGAGTCGCTAGTAATGGGGCAGATGTAATTGTTCGAATTAATCAACCCTGGCGTTTAGCCGTTCGTGATTTAGAAGCAGTGATCGGCGAGCATGTGAAAGCGATCTGTGTTCCAAAGGTAAGTTGTGCGGCTCATATGCAATTTATTGCTGAAGTGATTACCGAGCTTGAAGTAGAGCGAAAGTTACCGATAGGCCACACAAAATTAATTGCATTGATCGAATCTGCGGCTGCTTTGAAACACTTGGATGCCATCGCCAGTAGTAGCCTGCGGATGCAGGGAATGATTCTTGGGCCAGAAGATTTTACCGCATCCGTCGGTATGGAAACGGATAGAGAAGGCTTACTATTTCCCAATCAGCAAATTGTTTTTGCGGCCAGGCAGGCGGGAATATTGCCTTTGGGCTTTGTGGGGTCTATCGGTGATTTTCGAGATCCTGAGGCGTTTAGGGAAATGATTAAATTTTCTCGGCGTTTAGGGTTGAGGGGGGGATTTTGTATTCATCCCGATCAAGTCACTATTATGAATGAAGAATTTGGCCCCAGTACAGAGGAGCTTGATAATGCCCGCGACTTACTCAAGGTGTTTGAGATAAGTTTACGTGAGGGCAGAGGCTCTGCCGAGTTTAAAGGCAAAATGATTGATGAGCCGGTAGTGGCTAGGGCTAGGGAGATCATTGCAATGGCAGAAGAGATAGTTGCTAAAGAGAAGTTTCTAGTCTCTAGTTTTAAGTGAATAGTCGTTAGTAGGGCGTTACTCGCTCCTAGTCGGTGGTGAAATCTACTGTCATACTGGCGACTAGTGACTGTTTTTATCTTGATCCAAGGCGGGACACGTGGCAGGATTGCACGCCTTATTGCCAGCGATACAGATCGTTTTGACTAGGCAGCCGTTTTACACCAGTCATTTTAGAACAAGGCATCGTATAATCAGTTTCAGAATCGAAACTGTAATCCCTAGGAGTTTGTAATGTTTGACTCGTTGTCCCCTTTGCCACAGGACCCTATTTTGGGGCTGTTGGCTGCTTTCCGTGAGGATACTAACCCCAGCAAGGTCGATTTGGGCGTTGGTGTCTATAAAAATGAAGCCGGACAAACGCCAATTATGGCAAGCGTTAAGCGCGCCGAAGCACTTTATATTGCTCAAGAAGATAGCAAAGCCTATGTCGGCCCAGCCGGTGACCCCGCATTTAATCAAGGGATGGAGCAGTTACTTTATGGTGCTGGCCATAAGGCGCTACTTGAAAATCGCGTACGCACGGTGCAAACCCCCGGTGGCTGTGGCGCATTGCGTTTAGCGGGCGAGTTTATTCATCGCTGTAACGACGCTGCCACTCTTTGGGTTAGTGACCCAACCTGGGCCAATCATATTCCCTTGTTTAGCAATGCCGGTTTAACGATCAAAACATACCCTTACTATGATGCAGAAACCAAAGGCATACGTTTTGATGCGATGATGGCATGTTTGCAAAAGCTTGGGCCTAATGATGTGGTCTTATTACACGGCTGTTGCCATAACCCCACCGGAGCTGATTTGAATAATGAGCAATGGTTAGCTATTGCCGACTTGGCTGAGGCTAAAGGTTTTTTACCGTTAGTGGATATTGCCTATCAAGGTTTTGGTAGCGGTTTAGATGATGATGCCTTTGGCGTGCGGTTATTGGCTGATCGATTGCCCGAACTTATTGTTGCGGCCTCATGTTCAAAAAACTTTGGTGTTTATCGTGAGCGAGTAGGGGCCTTGAGTCTTGTCTCTTCAACTCCTACGCAAGCCGATACCTCCCTATCACAAGTTCTCAATCTTTCTCGTGGTAATTACTCCATGCCACCTTCACATGGTGCTGCGGTTGTAGGTACTATTTTTCAAAATGAAGCATTAACCGCTGAATGGAAAAGCGAATTGACTGCAATGCGTGAGCGTATGAATAGCTTGCGTGTATTGTTAGTTGATCAACTTACCGCTAAGGGTGCCGGGTCACGTTTCGATCATATTGCTGCGCAAAATGGCATGTTCTCCTTCTTGGGTTTATCCGTTGAGCAGGTTCAGCGACTCGGCAAGGAATACTCTGTTTACCTTGTTAATTCGAGCCGCATAAATGTGGCGGGCATTAGCGAAGCGAACATAGCTTATTTATCGAACTCTATTGTTTCGGTTTTATAAGCTAATTTTAAATACCTATATAACGAAAAAGCCTGGTCAGTGTTCTGACCGGGCTTTTTATTAATTATTGCTTTTGTAATGGATGGCCGTAGCGGGCTATGCTTTGTACTAGGCATACCCCGTGATACGTTTTAGATGCGTCAAGTCTACAGTAGATCACAGGACAATTTTTTTGTGGCCGGCACAGGCCCGGCGCACCATCATTAAAAGGCACTAAGGTGCATCTTTAACCAAAAGTTTGTCACTTGGCACTTTTAACTGCCTACAGGAGCTTTACCGATTAAGCAGTAAATTTCAGCTACAACGCTTGCTCTAGCTCTGGTATCGCTTGAAATAAATCAGCGGCCAAACCGTAATCGGCAATTTGAAATATAGGGGCCTCGGGGTCTTTGTTGATAGCGACTATCACTTTTGAATCCTTCATGCCTGCCAAATGCTGAATGGCACCTGAGATACCTACAGCAATGTAAAGTTCGGGAGCGACAATTTTACCCGTTTGGCCAACCTGTTGGTCGTTGGACGCAAAACCTGCATCGACTGCGGCACGGGAGGCTCCTATTGCGGCGTCTAGTTTTGTTGCCACGCCATCAAGGATAGCAAAGTTTTCTGCGCTGCCAATGCCTCGACCACCAGATATGACCGTTTTAGCGGCGGTTAAATCCGGCCGCTCTGAAACCGTGAGATCCTCGCTGATATAGCGGGATATCCCCATATCATAGACTTCAGCAAGTTCAACCAGTTTAGCGTCACCGCCGGTAGCAACTGTAGCCTCAAAATTGGTGGCTCGTACGGTTATTACTTTAATGGGGTCTAGCGATTCAATCGTCGCAATGGCGTTGCCTGCATAAATAGGCCGTAAAAAAATGCTTGGGCTATCAATTTGTATGATATCTGATATTTGTGCCACATCTAATAGGGCCGCTACCCTAGGCATAACGTTTTTTGAGTCACTGGTAGCTGCGGCCATAATATGGCTGTATGAAACAGCTAGCGCGCTGATTAAGGCAGCCATATTTTCTGCTAGTTGATGCTCATAGGCTGGGTTATCCGCCAATAATACTGAATGCAAGGCGGGTATTTTACTGGCAGTGTTAGCAATGTCCCGGCAGTTTTTTCCTGCCACTAATAAATGTAACTCAGTGTCTATTTGAGAGGCGGCGTTAATGGCCTGTAAGGTGGCATCATTTAATACATGTGAGTTGTGTTCTGCAATAATAAGAATAGCCATTATATTACTTTCGCCTCGTTTTTAAGTTGATTGACAAGTTCAGAAACGCTTTCTACCATAATCCCTGTTTGGCGTTTTGCGGGTGAATCGACACCTAATAATTTACAATGTTGTTTAATAATAACGCCGTAGTCCTGTGGTGTTTTGATAAGTAAAGGCTTGCGTTTTGCTTTCATGATGTTGGGTAGAGATGCATAGCGAGGCTCGTTAAGCCGTAAATCAGTTGTCACTATCGCGGGTAAGTTGAGCTCAAGGGTTTGCATGCCGCCGTCTATTTCACGTGTTACTGATATTTTTGAGTTATTAATGCTAATGGCTGATGCAAATGTACCTTGGGGCATGCCGGTAAGAGCCGCGAGCATTTGACCTGTTTGATTATTGTCGGTATCTATGGCTTGTTTGCCGAGGATAACTAGATCAGGTTGTTCATTTTCAACAACTTTAGATAAAATCTTTGCAACGTTCAGTGACTCAACATTACTTGCAGTTTCTATCAATATTGCCCGGTCAACGCCTAGTGCAAGCGCTGTTCGCAATTCACTCTGTGAGAGGCTCGTGCCGACGGATACAGCGATAACCTCACTTGTAATACCTTCTTTTTCTGCTTTTTCTTTAATGCGTATAGCTTCTTCTATCGCTATTTCGCAAAATGGATTAATAGCCATTTTTGTGTTGCTAAGATCAACGTCACTTTTGTCTGTTTTTATTTTTATTTTTACGTTGTGATCAATAACCCGTTTAACAGTTACTAATATTTTCATGTGATATTCCCAATAAAATATATAATAGTTTTTCTAAAATAGTTTGTTAAATTTATTCAATAATTTGTGTTTATCATCATTTCTGTTCAATTGTTATTTTAGGAGGCTTAATTAACACCGGATGCAATATTTTTGACATTAGTGGCTAGTTTTTCGACGAAGGTGGTTAGGGGAAGGTTGTTAGCAAGTGCTGAGATATATCATTTATATGAGAAAGCAAGATGTGACGAATAATTCTGTTTATCGTCGAATTTTTATAACAACCTTAGGGGGAGATTTCTGATGATGGAGCTATAAATAATAGACAGCTAAATTAGGAGCGGTGATGAGTTTTCAGTTGACTGAAGAGCAGAGAATGTTTCAAGACTCTTTAAGAGTTTTTATTGAAAAAGAGATATTTCCTTATGAGGCTGAGGCCGACCGCACGGGGATAGTGCCTGTTGAGCTTTGTGAGCAAATTAAGCAGCGAGCAATTGAAATGGGCTTTTATGCGGTTAACTTACCGGAGTCTGTTGGTGGTGCCGGGCTAGATTACACGACTCTGGGGTTAATGGAGCGTGAACTGGGGAAGGCAAGTTATGGCTTGGGTGGTAATATTGCCAGGCCTACAGAGCTTCTGATGGCCTGTGAAGGTGAGCAGATAGAACAGTACCTAAAGCAGTGTGTGACGGGTGAGAAGCATGAGTGTTTCGCCTTAACAGAGCCAGGTGCTGGTTCAGATATTATGGCTATGACAACGAGAGCTGTAGCTGATGGTGATGATTATCTTATCACCGGTAATAAGCATTTTATCAGCAGCCCTTGTTTGCCAGATTTCGCCATTTTATTTGCGGTAACCGGCACGGATGAGACGCCGCGCGGTCCTCGTAAGCGTATAACTGCATTTTTAGTAGATCGTGATGAGAAAGGTTTTGAAATGAACTTAGGGCCGCTGTGTGCTGCCCAGCGTGCTTATCGAACCTACGAGCTTAATTTTGATGAATGTCGGGTTAACAAACGGCAAATACTAGGTGAAGAAGGTAAAGGACTTGAACTTGCCGATAAATGGTTAGGGATGGGGCGTGTGTGGGTGGGGGCGCAAAGTTGCGGCAAAGCTGAGCGACTTTTTGAATTGGCTAAAGATTGGGCTGCTACTAGGAAACAATTTGGCAAGCCGATCGGATCCTTTCAGGGAACCTCTTTTAAGCTTGCAGATATGGTCACAGAATTACAAGCGGCGGATTTGCTGGTGATGAACGCCTGCCAAAAAGCTGACTTGGGAATTATGCAGCCAGAAGATGCCGCAATGGCCAAACTGTTTGCCTCAGAAATGGTGGGTAGGGTTGCAGATAATACTGTGCAGATTTTTGGTGGCACGGGCTTAATGGAAGAGATGCCAGTCGAACGTTTATGGCGTGATGCCCGGATTGAAAGAATTTGGGATGGTACCTCTGAGATACAGCGACATATTATTGCAAGGTCTATATTGCGACCATTAGGTGCTTAACTATTTAAAATAGTAAATGTCGATTTTTCGTTTCTTGTAGTGTTATTTTTGTCGAATTATTGATAGCTAACAGGTATCAAATAAAAATTATAACTTGCCATGATTAACGAAAAATCAATATTTCTTTCGAATATTTACATTCAAGAGGTGTGTAGATAACTAACTATAATTAACAAAATAATAGATCATATTCTATACAGACTATGGGTGGTTTTTAGTTGTTGTGCATAGTTTAATATTACATAGGGGATAATAATGAAATTTAAGAAAAAAACCTTGTCTACCGTTATTGGTACAACAGCATTAATGTCATCGATAGGTGCCTCAGCAGCAGGTCCAGAGCTGGAAGAGCTCATAGTTACAGCAACTCAGCGCGATAGTAGTATTTATGAAATTCCTTACAATATCTCTGCGGTATCGGGTGAGGCAGTAGAGGCAGCGGGTGTAGCCGATTTATCCGATATTAGCCGTGTCGCCCCCGGCATTGCATTTATGGATCAAGGCCCTCGTGTTGTAGGTAATAATTATATTATTTTACGTGGTTTGAATGCTAATACCCAAAGTGGTGCAGCGGATGTGCCTCTGATTAGCGCGCCAGCAGTCTCTGTTTATATGGGCAGCGTGCCTATCTTTTCAAACTTTAGCATGACTGATTTAGCTCGAGTTGAGATTTTACGTGGTCCTCAAGGCACTTTGTATGGTTCCGGGTCATTGGGTGGCACATTACGGTTTATACCCAATCAACCTGCACTAACGGAAACTTCAGCAGATTTAACCGCTGAGATTTCAAGCGTAGATGAAGGTGATGATTTAAGTTACAACGTTAGTGGCATCTTTAATTTACCTGTTAGTGACCAATTAGCCTTTCGAGTTGTTGCCGGTTATCGGGAATTAGCCGGTTTTGTAGATAGTGTTGGCTTGATTGATCCGGATAGTAATGGTTATCCAACCGATAATGGTGATGGTAGCTACCGTGTTAAGTCCAAGCAGAAAGACAGTAACAAAAGCGATAATTGGTATTTACGCACCAGTGCTTTATATGAAGCAAGCGATACATTAAGTTTCTTGCTTAGTTATCAACATGAAGATGTCGACACAAAAGGTCGCCAAGCCCATAGCTATGATATTGGTGTTGACAGTACTGACAAATATGTACAACGCCTAGCATATGAAGAGCCGATGACATCTGAAACTGATTTGTTGAGTTTGGATGTTGAAGTTGATTTCGGTTTTGCAGTTTTATCTTCCTCTACATCAGTAGCTACACAGAAAGCCGAATGGACTCGTGATGCAACAGGTTTATACGACAATGCATTTTATTGGTATAAAACGTATTATTATCCCTTTGCGACAAATGTTAGTTATGGCGAATCTGAAGATGAAAAAATCGTACAAGAGTTTCGTTTAGCCTCTACAGGAGGTGAGACTCTAGATTGGGTTGTCGGTGCTTTTTATATGGATCAGGATTTCACTGTTGACGAGGCACAGTTTATTCCCGGTTTAACGGAGCATATTGCCAGCGACCCCTATACCTATGCCTTAGTTACCCCAACCACTGATTTGGTTTATGCTGCTGAGCGCGAAGTTGATTATAAAGATATGGCTGTATTTGGTGAATTAACTACTCATATCAGCGATGAGTGGCAGGTGACGGGTGGCGCACGTTTCTTTAAGCAGGAATTTGATCAAAGTTTTGTTTTCCATGCACCTTTTTGTCCATCACTTTACTATCAGCCTGCCACAGGAACTTGTGGTAGTGATGCTGATGGTATTTCAACATCGACCTTTTTAGATGAGGATGTCTCTGATCATATCCTTAAATTTAA